>JAAEOK010000051.1 GCA_024244705.1 Alphaproteobacteria bacterium | reverse complement strand
GAAGTCCGGCCGCACCAAAATCGTCTCGAAGTGAAACCGGAGAACCCATGGCAAACCTCCATCCGTTTGCCATCTTGAATCAGAAAAACACCGTTCCGGAAAGCCCCTATATGAGTCCCACTCACAGAGACTTGGTATAACATGTACAAATAGGGTATTCGGCTGACAGCTTCCGCACCTTCGACCGCTTCGCCGGCTTCCTGGATTACAGCTAAGACGCCGACTATCCAGAACAAGCGCCATTATCGTTGTCGCCGATGCGGTCCAGCACGCTCGGGATGACGAGCGGATGCGCACAACCCCCGCACCCAGCTTCGGCTAGGCGTGACTCAGAACAGGGTCGCGCCGAGCCTGCGCATCGCTCTCCCCGCTGGGGCGAGGGACGCTGAGGTATGTACAATCGATCCCCCTCTCCCCTTGAGGGAGAGGGTCGGGGTGAGGGGTAGTCGCAATGACCGAATCGCAGACACCGCCGAGCCAATGCCATCCTGGTGTTTGTCGATTCTCGGAGACCGAGCCGCGCGCATGGCCGGCTCAGCCATCCCTTTGCTCGTCATCTACAAAACCGAGCCGCAGACACCGCCGACCCAATGCCATCCCGGTGTTTGCGGGCCGTTATTGATTCATCTGTTCGAAGAAATCGGAGTTGGTCTTCGATTCCTTGAGCTTGTCGATGAGGAACTCCATCGCGTCGGTGACCCCCATCGGCATCAGGATCCGGCGCAGCACCCACATCTTCGACAGCACGCCCTTGTCGACCAGCAGCTCCTCCTTGCGGGTGCCCGACTTGGTGATGTCGATCGACGGGAACACGCGCTTGTCGCTGAGCTTGCGGTCGAGGATGATTTCCGAATTACCGGTGCCCTTGAATTCCTCGAAGATGACCTCGTCCATGCGCGACCCGGTATCGACCAGTGCCGTCGCGATGATGGTCAACGAGCCGCCTTCCTCGATGTTGCGGGCGGCGCCGAAGAAGCGCTTCGGCCGCTGCAGGGCGTTGGCGTCGACACCGCCGGTCAGCACCTTGCCCGAGCTCGGCACCACCGTGTTGTAGGCGCGGGCGAGGCGGGTGATCGAATCGAGCAGGATCACCACGTCGCGCTTGTGTTCGACCAGGCGCTTGGCCTTTTCGAGCACCATCTCGGTGACCTGGACATGGCGCGTCGCCGGTTCGTCGAAGGTCGAGCTGATGACCTCGCCCTGGACCGAACGGTCCATGTCGGTCACTTCCTCGGGCCGTTCGTCGATCAGCAGCACGATGAGGTAGCATTCCGAGTGGTTGGCGGCGATGGCGTGGGCGATGTTTTGCAGCATCACCGTCTTGCCGGTGCGCGGCGGGGCCACGATCAGCGCGCGCTGGCCCTTGCCGATCGGGCTGATGATATCGACGATCCGCGTGGTCAGGTCCTTGAGGGTCGGATCATCGATCTCCAACGTCAACCGTTCGTCGGGATAGAGCGGCGTCAGATTGTCGAAGTTGATGCGGTGGCGCACATCCTCGACCGGGCCGAAATTGATCTCGCCGATCTTGAGCAGGGCGAAGTAGCGCTCGCCGTCCTTGGGCGCGCGAATCTGCCCCTTTACCGTATCGCCGGTGCGCAGGCTGAAGCGGCGGACCTGGCTCGGCGAGACGTAGATGTCGTCGGGCCCGGGCAGGTAGTTGGCCTCGGGCGAGCGCAGGAAGCCGAAACCGTCCTGCAGCACTTCGATGACGCCGTCGCCGGTGATTGGGATCTCTTCTTCGGCCAACTTCTTGAGGATCGCGAACATCATGTCCTGCTTGCGCAGGGTGCTGGCGTTCTCGACCTCGAGGTCTTCGGCATAGGCCAACAGATCGGCCGGTGATTTGGTTTTCAATTCCTGGAGGTTCATGGTCCTGGCGACGCGGTTGAATTGGGAAAGGTTTTAAGGGCGCGGGGTTCCGCTGATCTAGCGGTCGCGGCAATTGCCCAGAACGGGCGAGAACGCTGTATGCGGGGTCCAGCAGGTCTGAGGAAGGTCGTATTCTGAAACAGTGGGCCGCAGAAAGCGTTCCCTACGCCATATGTAAGAAACGACGGCGAAGAGTCAAACTCGATTTTCGCAACAACGAATCAAGCCTCGACCCAGGAAATGGCGTCGTCGAGCTCATCGGCGTCGAAGATCCTGACCTCGGCGGGTATGAAATGAGCCATCAGGCGGCCCGCCTTGCGCACCCATTCGGGCCCGCCGACGAGGGCGATCCTTTCGACCTCGCGGATATGGTTCAAGCCGAATTTGGCGTCGTCCCACATCGCCTCGGCCGACCAGCCCTCGAAGCTCTCGTCCATGAACATCAACGCCCGCACCGCACCATGCTCGGCGATCGCATTTCTTAACGCCGGAATCCACACCGTTTCGTAATCGTCGGCGCTGAGCGTGCCGGAGGCGCGGATGCCGACCACGTTGTCGCCGCGCAGGGGAAGCAGCTCGATCATCGGACACCTCCTGGTCTCGAACCGTCGCGCCGGCCGATCCTAGAGCAGTTTCGAAGAACTCCGAGTCAATTCTGTTTCTCATCCGGCGTGCCGGTCCACCAGGAAGCAAGTGCGGCGCGATGCCGAAGCATCGGGCAAGCTTGCTGACGCCGTGGCCGGCCGCCGGATGGAAACCCTACGGGACGGTCGGTTTT
>JAAEOK010000050.1 GCA_024244705.1 Alphaproteobacteria bacterium | reverse complement strand
GCCGGGTTTCTCATCGCCAAATCAGCCCGATCAAGAGCGGACCACAGCCTATCATGACAGCTCAGGGCCAGGTTCGCGGTCGGATGCCCATTCTGCTATCATTGTTGGCGATTGGGAGGAGCCATCTGGGGAATCCCGGCTAGTACCATAGTAACACAGGCGAACAATTGTGATTGCGGCACCGTCGAACTATCGAAACAACGCACTCAATCACCGAACGGGAGATCGGGACCGATGATAACGGAAGAGGAATACAACCAGTATATTCGCGACTTCAATTCCGCCTGCGCCGGTACCGGAATGGACTACTCCTCATTCTACGATAGGTGGTACGAGCCCGACGCAACCTTTGAATACATCCCCAAAGCGGCAATAAACAGCGGCAAAGCCAAGGCGGTCGCCTTTTGGACTGGTGTGTCGGAAATCATGGAAGAAACCATTCGCGATCACATCCACTTTCTCACGTCTCCTTCGACAATTGCCACTGAAGCCGCTATCGATTTTCTGTGTAAGAAAGACCTCGACTGGGTCGGCGTTCAGCACAAGGCGGGAACCTCGTTCCGACTCATGGTGGCGGCCTTCTATGAAGTCAGCGAAAACGACAAGATCCAATATGCGCGGGTGTATTCGATCTATCATCCTCACTATCAGGTCACCTAATACCAGCTTGCATTGACTAGAACCCATGGGCCCATTCTCGTTGACCGATGGACATGATTTTCCAGGGTTGATCGATGAGCTTGTTCCATGCCTCGCAACAGAGTGCGACGATTTGGTCATAGGATTGGAAGATCCTGTTTGACGGCCAGTTGTCGCGCAGGAACTGCCAGATGTTCTCGACCGGGTTCAACTCGGGCGATCTCGGCTAAAGCGTTTGGCCACCTTACCCGCCGCCCCAGCAGACGCCGGGCGGGTCGCCGACTTCGCGGCCGTCGTACCACGGCAAGTTTGGAAACTCCCAATCGTCCCACGGGCGCCACAGACCGTTGAGCATGCGCGCCTTGCCCTGGCCGCACCAGCGCAGAGCATCATGGCCGGCCCTGACATCCGAAATTGTGTCGCCGAGCGCCTGTCCGGTATGGGGGTATTCGACCTTGTAGTCACGGCAGGTCATCTTGTCGAGAATGCGCCAGATCTTGCGGACAAAGGCCTTTTCCGCCAAGTCGTCGCGATCGAACCACGAGGTGATCCAGCCCTCCTCAAGGGTCGGGTCGTCGAAGGCCATGCGTGGATTGGCAACCCAATGCCAGACCGAACGGTGCATGTCGAAATGAAACCTTCTTGGGAAATTCGCGAAATAGTCGACGTTGAACTGTTCGTCGCGTCGCTCTACGGGCTGCCATCCGGATTCCGGGATGAATCCGCCGATAAAAGTTTTGTTGCATTGAACGATGGATTGCCGCACCGGCAATTTGCAAACATTGTAGGGCCCCACGTCATAGAACAGTACCGTTCCAAAGGCTTCTTGCAGGGCGCGGGAAAAGGCGATCTCATCTGTCCGCGTCAAGATGAGAAAGCGCCTGCGGTAAGGGTGCTGCTTGCGTGACATCGGACGCGGGTCGGCGCGGGCTAGACCACCGACCGATCAATAATACATCGCCAGATAGAGCCCCTCGATACCCTGGTGCTCGGCCCAACGCGCCTGCCCGGCCAGCCCCGCGATACTTTCTTGGAGAAGAGTCCAATCCTCGTCGTTGATTTTTACGGCGGGAAGGTTGGTTACCCTCCCAAAAAAACCCACATAGCTCTTGACTAGGCCCTCCGCGTCGGGGTCCCGCGCCTCGAGCGCCGCGGCGAGACGCTCGAAGGCCCCCGCGACATCACCTGGTGCCTTGTAGACCAGGGGCAGCGTCGACTCGCCGGTTTCGAAATTGTTGGGCGGTTCCTGAATGATGTCGTCGAGGATCCCTAGCTGATAGCGCTCGCGAAGCCGTTCGATCGCCTCAGTAAACCCGTTCGGAAATCGAAACCGGAGGACCGCATTGTAGGTGGTCTTTTCCTCGAAGTTTCCGCCCTCGTCATACACCCGATCCAGGTCTTTCCTAGTCTGACCGGGCCAATAGAACTCAAATGAAACACCCATGGCGACCACTCCAGATTAGCAACTAATGATTGTAGTATATCGTAACGTATCAAAATCGTCACGCGTTAATTATCCCGTCGCCTTGCCTCCTTCCGGATTCGACCTCGCTCTCTATTATCCGCTCCAATCCACTGACGCCACGGACGTAAGCGTCGAGAAACAACCAGACGGGCGTCCAACTTGGTAATTCTTCGTAAAGTTGGTCACTGAGTTTTCGCGCTAGCCTTAGCGGAATCCCGTTCTCCCGCGCATATCTTTCAATGACATCTGTGAAGATGCTCAGGGGAATCTCTTCCAGGGGCACATTGAGATGCACGAAGTCCTGAGGACGGCCAACACTGATGAAGTATTGCCTTAATGTCTCCTGCGCCTTGGTTAATGTAGCTCCCCCGGTCTTGACCTCCTTGACCGACATTCCAACGAGTTCATCAACGGGGATATCGCCGTTTTTCTGGGATTTTCTATGCCTTCGTATTTGGGCGCGCGGGCCTTCGACAATATCGGGGACCGAGCGCTTGCCCCTAGATATTCGAGTGCCAACCTGTTCAATGACACTCCGCCCTCGGAAGAACCCCGATAATTGAAAACGCTTCGCGATGAACAGCTCTGCAGCACGGGCTCCGGCATTTATTGCTAAGGCTTGAACATTCGCTTGTTCCTTCGGAATCAATCGCTTGAACCAATCTTGCTGTGAAATCCACTCAACCAAAGGGTCGGACCCGGGAAGTCCTGCAAGAGCACGCATTTGAAACCGTCGCGAGACAGACACATTGCTTTCCAGCATGCGCCCGAGAAGCACCTTTGCTGACTTGATCCCGGGGCCGAACACCGTGCCGATGCCGGGAATGGCGCCGACCGTGTCGAGGAAAAGCATGACGCCGGCCAATGTCGCGGCGCCGAAGTCCCCCTCCTCCAACGCCGCGCGAAGGTCCTCGAAGTCATCGATTGCGTAACCGAGACTCCGCACGTGCCCGACGATCGGGAGAACGTCGAGCACGAAGTCGATCACCGACTCGCCGTCGACCAAGGTCGACCCGGCCCGTTCGCTCGCGAACGCGGTCATCACGGCGCCCGCGTCAGCGCCCCCTTCGAGGGTGTTGGCGGCCGCGAGCAGCGCATCGCGCAGGTCAGTATCGACGACGTCCGACGCGGTGATTTCCGGGGTTGCTTCGGCAAGAAAAACCGAAAACGATTCGGCTTCCCGGTCGAACCCCGCACGGTCGATACCGCCTGCGATGAACCGGGTCAGCAGTTGGAAGGCGCGGGCCGTCTTGCCCTCCCCTACCGCGACGGCGCGGGCGACGTTTCGGTCGAGCACGAACAGCGGCTCCTGGCTGTCGCCGGCAATGAACGCGATCCCGTTGCCCTTGGTCGGCCGCAATCTGAGGTTGTTGGCCTCCTCGTAAGCGCCGAAGATCACAGCGTCTTCGGCATGCCGGTCGTCCAGCGGATCGTCGTTCAGGAGCTTTTCGCGAAGCTCAACGATAGTTTGCCGCGCGAGCGACGCTGGCCCGCGTCCAGTAAGAACCTCCCGACTTTGGTCGAGGAATCGCCGTGCGTCCTTAAGTTCCGCTGTTGGATCGCTCCCGTCAGCACTCGATCGAAGTGCCTCAGGGTCCTGTAGTTCCAAGATTGCGCGGACGGCGTTGCGAAGTTGAAGGACGATACCCCGGTTCTCGCCGAACACGTCCTCGATTTCCTGGTCGATCGCATCGAGCTCATCGGTGGATTGGACGTTTTCGATCCGCTGGAGCATCGCCAGCTTTCGGTTCCTATCGTCCTCGGTGAACGGCGTGCCGCGCCATGGATCGTGGTCGACGGGAACGGCAAGGGTCGTACGCGCCAATTCGTGATTCGGGCGCTGGCCCATGCCAAATTCAGGGTCGGACCGATTTCCCTCGGAACCGGGCCCCGGCTCTATTTCGGGTTGAGCGCCCGGAAAGTTATCCTCGCCAGTCTGTTTGTCCCCTAGACGCTCCGCCGCCCTCTCCCCCGCCTGTAGCGCCTCGGTCTCGTCGATCCCGGCGCGCCGCGCGGCGGTGAAGGTCTCGGCGAAGGCCACGTCGCGCTCATCGAAGGCGGTAGCCAGATCGGGCGCCTCGGCGGCGATCGCGGCGATTGCCGCGGCGCCGGCCTGGCGCAACGCCGGATCGTCGGCGGCGAGCGCCACGGCAACGAAGGTGCGCGCCCCCGCCGGCACCAGGCCGAGCTGCAGCACCGCGTCGGCGACGGCTTCGCCGCGGGCCGCCAAGTCGAGTTCGGCCAGGCCCGGCGCCACGGTGACGTCGTAGAAGCGGTCGGCCGCCGAAATATCCGCCGGCTCGGCCGGATCGAGCGGCGGCCCGTCGCCGGCGACGCGGGCGGCGACGGCCGCCATGTCGGTACGCCTGGCGATCTCCCGTTCGGTGCGCGCTTCGGCCTGGCGCCACAGCCGGTCGCGCGTTGCGGCGCCGATGCGGCCATCGGCGAAGGCGTCGAGGATGTCGGTCCTATCGCCCCGCCCGGCGCGCATGTCGGCGGCCAGGCGGCCGGCCTCGCGGGCCTCGGCCTCTGCCGCGCCGGCGCTCCGCTCCGCGTCGCCGGTGGCGGCAGCGGCCCGCGCCATGGTGCGGAGCCGGTCTTCGATGTCGGGCGCCAGGACGCCAGCGAAGGCACCGTTTTCGAGCAGGTCGAGCGCGGCCGCGCCGCCCTCGCCCGCGATGGTGCCGGTCACCGCCGCCCGGGCCAGGCGCTGCCCGGCGCGGCGTTCGATGTCGGCGCGGTGGGCGCCGCTCACTCCCAGATCGTCGAGCAGCAGTGCGAGTTCGTCGCGGGCGAGGCCGAACAGCGCCGGTTCGGCACGGACCGCCGCCGCCTGGCGCGCGATGCCGTCGAGCACCGCGCGGTCGATCCGTTCGCCACCGCCCGCCGCGGCACGGAGCGCGGCTTGGCGCTGGACGCGATCGCGAAGCGCGGCCCGCGATCCGTCGAGCCCGGCCCGCTCCGGTTGCGGCAGGGCGTCGATCCGCGCCGCGAGACGCGCGTCGAGGTCGGCCATCACCGCATCGGCCGGCGGCACGGTTTCGGCGTCGAGCTGGGCGGCCAGCGCCGCGGCGCCCTCCTCCATCAACCCGGCGGCGATGGGAAAGGCGGCGGCGCGCGCTTCGAGCTGGCGCCGGCGGACGGTCACGTCTTGGGCCTCCGCATCGCCGGTGGCATCGGGGTGCGAAGCGGCGACCGGCAGGCCGCGCGGGAAGTCGGGCATGAGGAGTCTCCACAAAGAAAGGGCCCCGCGAGGGGGCCGTTGGGGATGGGTCAGGGGGGAGGCGTCGGCGCGCTTACGGCACCACCGGATACGGGATCAGACTAGGAGCGCGCATACCGCCGGTCACAACCAATCCGGACCGGCGCAGGGAATCTTTGCCACGTATGGTCCCCACAAATATATCACACCTTGCAATAGAACGGCCCACCAGTTGAGGCCGAATGAAAGCGTGGCGTCATGAATCCCGTCATGGTCGATGAGGAAAATGTGCCGATAGCCGTCGAACGGCAGGACGTAGCCATACTCGCCGCGAAGTCTGGTTCCCTTGGCCGCGACATTGACCTCGATATCGAAGCTCGCTTCTCCGCCCGGGTGCATGACGGGCGGATTTCGCTCGCTTAGCGCCGCTACTTCCCCGGCCCAGACTGCCTTGTCATTCATGCGCAACACGACGGCTATTCGGTGGCCGGTCCCATTGATGATCGTTACGTCGTTCGACGCGCAGGGGCTGAAGAACAGATAGGCCAGAGCGAGTATGAGCAATGCCGCTTGGCCGAACCTTCGCGGAGTAATTGGCATACACGCAAAGATTGCAGAAACCTTTGGTATTACCAACCCGCCCCTGCTACACGTTCCGGTGATTCATTTGCTGCGCTTGGCCAATTTAAAGCGTTTTGCCACCGTATCCGCCGCCCCAACAGACCTCCGGCGGATTATCGACTTCGAGGCCGTCGTACCAGGGCAGGTTCGGAAACGCCCAGTCGTCCCGCGGGCGCCAGCGCCCGCACAACATGCGCGCCTTGCCCTGGCCGCACCAACGCAGCGCGTCGTGGCCGGCCCACATATCCGAGATCGTATCGCCGAGCACACGGCCGGTATGGGGAAATTCGACCTTGTATTCCCGGCAGGTCATCTTGTCGAGAATGCGCCAGATCTTGCGGACAAAGGCCTTTTCCGCCGGATCGTCGCGGTCGAACCACGAGGTGATCCAACCCTCTTCCAGGGTCGGGTTATCGAAGGCCATCCGTTGATTGGCCACCCAATGCCAAACCGAGCGACTTATTTCAAAATGGAATGCCTTAGGCGAGTTGGCGAAATAATCAATGCCAAATTTCTCTTTCCGTTGCACGACGGGTTGCCAGCCAGACTCGGGGAGAAATCCGCCGATGTACTCCCTCGAACAGCCGACGATAAGTTCCTGGAGTGGCATTTTGCAGACATTGGATGGGCCCACGTCATAGAAAAGCACTGTCCCGAACGCTTCTTGCAAGGCGCGAGAAAAGGCGATCTCGTCTGTCCGCGTAAACACGAGAAAACGCCTACGGTAAGGACGCTGCTTGCGAGGCATACACTCTTTTACAACGCCCTAGCAGAAATATCAATTATTGGTTGTCTAATATCGTTCGTAGTTTTCTTTCAATCTTGCCTAGTTGGCCATCTTTAGGGATACCAACAATTATGGGCTTTTCGTCCATGTCAAATGCTTTCCACGCTCGATCTATTGCCCGCGCTTCACGATCGGTAGGAAGCCCATCTTTGTTTACGTCTATTGATTGGACGAGTAGGAGTGTAATTTTCTGTTCGCTTCGAATTAGAAATGCCAAATCGATATGAATTGATCCTGGCCGAGTGTCTCCGGGCTTACCGGTCACAGGGTCGACAAAAGCGATTCCAGGCCCTGGAATTCGGAACTCAGGCATGTCTTCTCCGGTTTCAGCATTTCTGCCGCCAGCGTAATGTATGATATCCAGCCCCTGCTTCTCCCCTTGGTTCTGTACATAATCGCGTATGCGATCATTCAGCTGCTTAACGGGATCAAGGCCTCTTCGATTCTCGACGATCGTCGGCTTGCTGAATTCCTCGCTCTCGTCGGGGAAGATGAATATGCCGCCCTCAGGCGCATCGGGAATGGTCGGGCCCGGCAAAATCTGGATTTCGGGCATGTCGGTCGGTTCAAGAGTCTCGGGTTGGTCGGTATTGATCGGCATGTCCGTGCGCGGTCCTTCTACTTTCGAGGGAGGTGGATCGACCGGCGCAATGCTGGGGCTGAGGAGATCGGTGATCGCATCGAACGTTTCCTCGCCGACACTTCGCCGACCCCGGCGACGGCGCTGCGCATCCTCATTTGCTACAATCGCGGTCCCGACCAAAAGCAGACCAATGAGGATAGGTATCGCGAGCGGCAGCACAGCCGTCTCGATCTCGCCAGGCTTGCTGCCCCGTTCTGGGGTGTTGGGGTCCGATGTCAGGTCGGTTTGCGTTTGCGGAGAAAATGAGGCTAATTGAAGTGTCGCCTCCTGAAAGTCATGAGCGGCGCCGGTATCTGCGGCATCGCGTGCCCTCAGGACCCTTTGCACAAACTCGTCAGCGGACTCCGGGCTTTGCGCGCTCCAACGCTCCGTCAGCGCGGCGAGTCCCGCCTCGACTACGGCATTTTCCTGCACGAGCGCCTGCCCGATGATAACCGCCGTCGCCTCGGCCGATTTTGGATCATCGGTCAAGCGATTTATCGCCTGGTCCAGGACTCCTTCGTGACGGCTGTCGACCTCCCTCACCTCCTCGGCCACCTCGTCCCCCGCCTGTAGCGCCTCGGTCTCGTCGATGCCCGCCCGCCACGCGGCGGTAAAGGTCTCGGCGAAGGCCACGTCGCGCTCATCGAATGCGGCGGCGAGCTCGGGCGCCTCGGCGGTGATCGCGGCGATTGCCGCGGCGCCGGCCTGGCGCAACGCCGGATCGTCGGCCGACAGCGCCAGGGCCGCGAAGGTGCGCGCCCCCGCCGGCACCAGGCCGAGCTGCAGCACCGCGTCGGCGACGGCTTCGCCGCGCACCCCTGGGTCGAGTTCGGCCAGGCCGGGCGCCACGGTGTCGTCGTAGAAGCGGTCGGCCGCCGAAATATCCTCCGGGTCGGCCAGGTCGAGCGGCGGCCCGTCGCCGGCGACGCGGGCGGCGACGGCCGCGATGTCGGTACGCCTGGCGATCTCCCGTTCGGAGCGCGTTTCGGCCTGGCGCCACAGCCGGTCGCGCGTTGCGGCGCCGATGTGGCCATCGGCGAAGGCGTCGAGGATGTCGGTCCTATCGCCCCGCCCGGCGCGCATGTCGGCGGCCAGGCGGCCGGCTTCAAGGGCCTCGGCCTCTGCCGCGCAGGCGCTCCGCTCCGCGTCGCCGGTGGCGGCCGCGGCCCGCGCCATGGTGCGGAGCCGGTCGGCGATGTCGGGCGCCAGGACGCCGTCGAAGGCACCGTTATCGAGCAGGTCGAGCGCGGCCGCGCCGCCCTCGCCCGCGATGGTTCCGGTCACCGCCGCCCGGACCAGGCGCTGCCCGGCGCGGCGTTCGATGTCGGCGCGGTGGGCGCCGCTCACTTCCAGATCGTCGAGCAGCAGTCCGAGTTCGTCGCGGGCGAGGCCGAACAGCGCCGGTTCGGCGCGGACCGCCGCCGCCTGGCGCGCGATGCCGTCGAGCACCGCGCGGTCGATCCGTTCGCCGCTGCCCGCCGCGGCACGGAGCGCGGCTTGGCGCTGGACGCGATCACGAAGCGCGGCCCGCGATCCGTCGAGCCCGGCCCGCTCCGGTTGCGGCAGGGCATCGATCCGCGCCGCGAGACGCGCGTCGAGGTCGGCCATCACCGCATCGGCCGGCGGCACGGTGTCGGCGTCGAGCCGGGCGGCCAGTGCCGCGGCGCCCTCCTCCATCAACCCGGCGGCGAGGGGAAAGGCGGCGGCGCGCGCTTCGAGCTGGCGCAGATGGCTGGTCTCGGCTTGGACCCCCGGGTCGGCGGCAGTTTCTTCGATCGGACGGGCGACCGGCAGGCCGCGCGGAAAGTCGGGCATGAGGAGTCTCCACAAAAAAAGGGCCCCGCGAGGGGGCCGTTGGGTTGAGGTCAGGGGGAAGGCGTCGGCGCGCTCGCGGCGCTACCGGATACCGCATCAGAATTGGTACGCGCGGACGACGCGGAGCGACGACATACGCGAGAACGGGAACAGGGATGACAAGAGAACATGGATGGGAATAGAGTCCGCGGTCGAGACGCTGCCGAAGTCCGCTCCCGGCCGTGATCTGAGCCATCAATCACGGCGCACGACTTTCGAGCACGGAAAGGATTTACCCAATGACGGCCGATTTCGATTTCGCCGATCACCTGGCGGAAGAATTCGAGGCACTCCACACCAATTGGCAAGGCTGGACGGGTCGCAACTTCTGGCAGTCGGGCAGCACCCTCTACACCCTCGTCACCGCTATCCTGTGCGCGCAAAGCATCTGGCCCCCGAACGACCCCCGGCGGCACATCCTGATCCCCAACGCCTGGCAAATGATCGGCGATTGTCAGCGCCTTTTTGTCGAGACCTACAAGAGCGACAAATCAAAGGGGTTTGACACGCGCAAAGGTGCCAATTGGTGGGACGATTACGGCTGGTGGGGGATCTCGTTCATCGATCTTTACGACCACTACGACGCCGTTTTCGGTTCGGACGGCGCGCCCGACCCCGGAACGGAGTGCTACGAAGACGACCACCTCTTGACCAAGGAGTGCGTTTTCCAATATGCCCACGATTGCTGGCAGGTGATGCAAAGCTACGCGTGGGTTTCGGCAAATAAGCAATATGACGGGCCGGCGCAGCCGGTCGAAGGTGGCTGCTGGAACTCGTATTTCAAACCGAAGGGCAACGGCGGGATCCAGAATACGGTGACCAACGCGCTCTACCTGTGTCTTTCGATCCGCCTTGGGCGTTGTGTTCCGGTTCTTGACTATCCATATCTTGATGCGATCACCGAGCAATTACGGTGGTTCTCCGAGTGGTTCGACCTCGAGAATGCGAGGTATGAATACCCGTCGTCCGATGCTTCATCGCGTCTCGTCTACGACCGGCCCACGGCTGCCGACAGCGAATACAACAAAGTCGGCGTTCCCAAGTATTACACCGGCGAGCCCGGTCAGATGTGGAGCGGAGACCAGGGCCTCTTGGTGGCGGCATTTGCCGACATCCTGAAGGCCGGCGGTATCCTTGGGCAGCTCCCCGCGTCGACCAAGGCCGAGGCCGAGGGCATCAAAAAAGGTTTGTCGCAGGGGGCGCGCGACTTCCTGACCAGCAGCGATGGCGTGTTCCACGAGGCTGTGCTTCATGGCGATGCCGCCACAACCTTCGGCGTCGATTATGCGCCGACGGGAAAGGGCGTTCTCATTCGATATCTCGCCTACGCCTTGGACGTGCTACCCAAAGGGATTTCCGACACCATCACGACGAACGCGATCGCCGTCTGCGAAAACCCTCCCGATCCGAACAAGAACAATTATGGACTGATCTGGGACGGCACCATCCCCGCGGGCGGAACCGAGATCGGAACCAACGAGGCCCAAATCGTAGTCGGAAAGCGTGGTGATATGAATCGCTGGACCAATGCACTGCGCACCTCACGGCTGGACGCCATCTGCGCCGCGATCTCCGCCGCGCAAAATTAACGCTGTCCTACATGGCTCATATCGGGTGCGATCTGGTTCGTGCACACGCCTTCGACCCGGTGATGGACGACCCGGTTGCGGGCGCCGACGACGATCCGTTCGTCGAGGATCAGCAGGCTGCACTCGATGCGCCGTTCCTCCGGGCCGCCGCATGCGGCCAGGAGCAACACCAGGCTAACCGGGAATAATCGCATCGAGCACGCCGACACCGAGCTTGATGATGTTCTCACGCCCGACGATGGCGCTCTGCACGCCCGGCCAGTGGGTGGTGCGCAGGATCTCCTTGTCCTCCTCGGTGAGGTCGTCGGCGATGAAGTTGAGCGTATCCTTGTCGAACTGCATGCGGGTCGCCGCCAGCACGCGGATCGTCGAATGCTCGCCGACCGTCATCTGCGACTGGATCGACTGGAACAGGGCGTCGAAATCGACCTCGCCGGCTTCGGTGCGGGCGATCTCGACCTTGCCGCGCGAGGTGATCACGTCGAGGGTGGCGACGTCCTCGACGCCCTGCTTGACGCGGTTGATGAAATCTCGAAGGGCCATGGGTGTCTCCTGTAATTGCGGGGAGGTAACGGCCGGCGGCCGGGGATCGGTTAGGGCTAGAGTTTCGGCTGGCCGGCGCAGCAGCGGCGCTCGACCTGTTCGATGCGGCGTTCGTGGTTCTCGAGCACCCGGGTCCGCTCGTTGAGGGTGCGGCGGTTGGCGTTGACGATGGTGCGCACCTCGTCGACGTCCTTGCCGAGCTCGCGGAAGCGAATCTCAGCCGTCGCGTCGAGGGCCGAGATGTTGCGGCTGGCCTCGGTCAGGGTGGTGCCGAACCAGACCAGGATGGCGACCAGCAGGGTGCCGACCGCCATCGTCAGCGCCCTTTCGATCGCCATCACCCTTTGCCCGCTGTTGCCGTCGCCCATTTACGACGCCTCGCCGGCGGCGGGCGCGGCCGGCGCCAGGGTCCAGCCGTCGCCGTCGGCGACCACGCAGGCCGCCTTGTCGGGGCGGAGGTAGACCAGGGTCCAGGTACCGACCGGCGACGCCCACATCTGTAATTGGAAGGCGCCCGACGCCGCGACCCCGGCGCCGACCGGGCGCTCGCCGAATTGCGCGCGCAGCGTGTCGAACAGCCGCGCCGCCGGGTAGCAGCGCGCGGTGTGGGCCTCGGCGGCGGGCATGAAAAAGGCCGCTGCTGCGGCCATGATGAGGATCTTTCGCATCGCCGTCATGCTGGCCTCGGATTGCCGGCCTTGATCGCGTCGATGGCCGCGGCCATGGCGTCGAACTCGGGCTCGGCGACCGGCGCGGCGGCGTCCATGGCGCGGATCTTCTTGATCACCGCGTCGAAGACATCACCCACCGTGTTCTGGAAATCGCCCGCATCCTCGCCGAGCTGTCCGAGATACGCGGTCTTGCGGGCCTGGCGCACATCGCCGACCAGCTCCGCCCGGGTCTTGGCACGGACGACGTATCTTCGCACCACGCGGGTCGGCTCGATCACCGTGGCCGGCCCGTCCAGCACCTCGGCCGCCGGATCGAAGGCCGGCCGTTCCTCGACCACCGGCACGATGGCCTTGCGCGCCAAGGTCGCCGGGTCGGGCGATACTCGATAATCCCGCTCCCAAACGATGACGCCGTTGTCGATATGGGCATAGCGCATGTCACACTCCTCGAAAGCCCGCGGTGACCAGGGCCATGTTCTGATTGGCCGAAATCGTGAAATCCAAACTGTCGCCGACCACCTCGCCGTAGAGGACGTGGCCGAAGGCGAACCGCCCCTCGCTGGTATCTTCGTGGTCCGTGACGCCGGCGAAGGCGGTGATCGTCTGCGACGAGCTCTGCACATAGAGCGCCCACAGATAGAGATCGTTGGCGTTGATCCCGTTCGCGGTGGCGTCGTTGATCGCTTCGCTCAGGCCGGTGCCGTCGCTCGTCGTGCCGCCGCCGGTCTCGTTGGGGATCTCCGTCGTCCCGGTGAGGAACGCGGTGGCCATGACGCTGGCGTTGATGGTTTCGCCGGGATCGATCCGCACCGTCTCGGTGCCCGCCACGCCGCCGCCGCGATTGTCGTAAGTCCACAGCGAGACGCTCGGCGGCATGCCCGAAATGCCGCCGGCGAAGACGCGCCGGGTCGCGGCCAGGGCGCTCCCGGCGGGATCGATGGTGACGCTGTTGGGCGGCGAGCTGGACGGCGTGAAGTCCAAATTTCCGACCGCAAAGAAAGCGATCCCCGGTTGGAAGGCGACCGTGTAGTCGTGCGTCCCGGTCGCTCCCGGGTCGCTGTCGAGCTCGCTGGCCGCGATGATCGGTGCCGCCGCCGCGCCGCCGCCGGCGCCGAAGCCGACCAGCCGATTGACCCTAAGCATCGTTGGCCGCGTCGATGGTGTAGATCGCCTCGACGCCGAGCAGGGTCGCGTCGATGGCCAGCGTATCCGCCGCATCGTTGGCGTCCCGCCGCACCTCGAAGATGACGTAGTCGCCCTCGCCCGGCGTGCCGCCGATGGTCACCGCGCCGGTCGCCGGCGAGATATAGACATCGTTGGTCGTGCCGCCGGTATCGGCGACGTCGACCCGGGTACCGAAGGCCTGGTCGAGGGCGTCGCCGTCGCCATAGGCGCGCGCCCGGATACCCCAATCGACGGCGAAATTCGAGGCCGTACTGCCGTGGCGCCAGACGAACCGCGCGGTGACCGTGCCCTCGTCCCATCCCTTCGGCATCTTGACCTGGAACTGGACCATTTCGTCGGCCGCCGCGTCGAAGTCGTAGCCGACGACCATGACGTCGTTGCTCGCCAGCTCGGTCGTGTTCGCCGCCGCGCCGTTGGTCGCCACGGCGGACATCGCCGCCGCCGGGACCCAGATCGTCTGCGCGCCGGTCGCGATCAGCGCATCGGCCAGCTTGGTGGCGTCGACGGCATCGTTGGCCAGCTTGGCGGTGGTGATCGCGCCGTCGGCGATGGTAATCGTCACGTCGTTGGTGTCGGTGTTGACGGTCAGCACCGGCACCCAATCGACACCGTCCGACTGCCGCCAGATCTGCTTGCTCGCGGTGCCGGTATCGATCCAGATCAAGCCGGTCTGGTGGGCCGGCGCCGCCGAATCGACGACGACCAGCGCCGAGCTGTCGGCGACCGGCCCGTCGCCGAGGGCGAAGCCATCCCCGGCCCCGTTGATGACCAGGTATTTTCCGGTCGTCAGCACCAGCGGCAGCGTGAGGTCGAAGTTCGACAGGTCGGCCGTTTCTTTGGCCGATACTTGGCGCCCGATCAGCGTGCTCAATTGCTGCGCCAGCATGGTCAGCCGGTCCAACGCCCGTTCGTGGGTCTCGGCCGGAAACTTGTCGCCCGCAGTATAGTCGACCGCCTGGGTGAACGCCATCTCGCGGCTGATGACGAGCGTTTCTCCGCTGGCCGGCGCAACCGCCATGGTGATCGTGCCCGACGATCCGGAACCGCCGGACACGGTGTAGTCCGTGGTCAGGGTCTGGATCGTCTCCCCGCCCGCCGCATCGCGCAGGACCACCCGCAGGTCGCCGGCGTCGAAAAAGGGAAACGTCGTGGCGAAGGCCAGGGTGCTCCCGTTGCCCGCATAGCTGACGCGGGACTCGCTGGTCGAAACAGTCATCGGATCTCCAAGGAAAGGCCCCGCCGGAGCGGGCTCGCTGCGGGACGCGGATCGTCGCGCTGGCGGGTGTTAGGAAAAATCGCTGGTCAGCAAGGTCTTGCCGGCGCTGCTGATGCCGCGGAACAGCGCCCCGCGGCCCTCGTTGCGGCGCGCGTTGGCCTGAACCGCGCCACGAAAAATGGCATCCTGGGCGGCGAGTTCGATCTCCGCCGCGGTGTCGGCCAGCACCTCCAATGGTGCCCCTTCGAGGCCGAGGCCGGAGGCACCGGCGCGCGCCCGCCGCAACCCCAACTGCCGGCGCCCATCGCGGCGTTCGCGGTCGGCCGTTGACTGCGCGGTGAGCTCGGCCGCCCGCGCGCTCTGCTCGGCGGTCGCTGCCTGTTGAATGCCGCCGAGCAGACCGAGCGCGGCGAGACCGATGGGAACGATGGGACCGGACATGGGGGACCTCTTCGCGTTTAGAGAAAAATGGCGGCGCCCGAGCGCCGCGGGAACGGTTCAACCGTCGCGCAGCCGGACGTAGACGTCGTAGTCGTTGCCGCCCGGGTCGAACCGGCACAGCGGGCCGCATTCGAAGCGGAAGCCCAGGGCGCGGGCCCAGCGATGGCCGTGCTCGTGATCGCTGCGCACATAGATCTCGATCCGTCGCGTCGACGCAGCATCGAGATGTCGGCGCACCGTACGGTGAATGGAATGGAAACGCGCGGGACCCGCGTCCGACAGCAACGCCCAGCCGATCGCGCGATGCTGCCAGACCGGGATCAGCCCGGCACAGCCGACGACATGGCCATCGGCGATCGCCGAATAGGCCGGCCCCGCCGTCTCGAGGAAGCGCCCGTGACCGCTCGTCAGGTAGGGCATGGTGAAGCGCTGGGCGGCCTGAAGATCGAGGCGGTCGAAGTGGGCGGCGCGGAAGGGAACGATTCTCATCGGTCCTGGGTCACCAGCTGGGGCATGACCGCGACGATTGTGCACGGCAGCGGCTCCGCCGTTTCCAGGATCACGTGACCGGCGCGCTCATAGCCGCCGGGCCAGGCGATTTCGGCGTCCCCCGTGAACAGTGGGTCGGGCGCGTCCATCGGCGTCGACGAATCGCGGAAGCGCAGATCGGGAACAGGGTCGAGCCTGTCGGCAACGGCACCGCCGCGCACGCCCAGAGAACGATAGAACCGGACGGCGACGCGATGGATACGCTTGGTCTTGCCTTGGGCGGTGCCGTCGGCGGCCCCGGCCTCGATACGCAGGGTTCGCAGACGCGAGGTGTAGGGCAAGCCCACATGGACGCGGCTGGCGGCGACCTCCAAATCGACTTGACTGCCGGTCACGGTGCGGTTCGGGGCCACCGCACCGTCGGCCAGCACGGCCACCGTGTCGCCTTCGAGATGGTCGAGGCCGGAAAAACTTGTCGCCGGTGCGCCGTCGTAGCTGAGGCCGGAATCGACGAAGAAGGCATCCGCCGGATCGCCGTCGTCCCACGCGCCATCGAGGTATTCGATCGCGCGGACGTCATCTCCGTTGACGTGGCGCCGCACGACCATCCACAACTCATCCCGCGACCCGTCGGCGGCGGGAATGGCCGCGACGCTTTCGCAAATCGCGGGTTCGCTCTTTGTCGCGTCGCTGTATCCGCCCAGAACGTGGCGCGACCAGCCGACCACGTCCTGCTCGCGCTCGAATGTCAGCCCCAGCAACGCGCCGTCCGCGCGCACGCACCACAACACTCGGTCGGGTTCCTGCTGGTAGGCCATGGCGACGATGCCGCCCCCGGTGACATGTTCGGCCAGGAGGGTCATATCGGGACTGCGGAACCCATCGTCCTCGAACACGAAGGCGAGTTCGCGCAGCTTACGCCCGGCGCGCTGGAGGAAGAGCGTCGACCGCCCGATCCGCTGCGGCATGAGGTCGGCACTGCCGTAATTGCTCGACCGTTTCGCCGTCGCGTTTTCGGGTGTCAGTGCGTCCGTCGAAGAGGCGGCGCCGATGATCCATTCGCCGCCGACGGTGCCGCACTGCAGGCCCTTCTCGTCGTCGAGCAGCCAGCGTATGACATTGACGTTATTGGCGTTGAGGGTCAGCGCCAGGGCATGATCCCCGACCACCGTGCCGTCGAAATCCGACGGCGCGAAGTTCTCGAAATCGCCGCTGCGGCTCATGTCCATGCGCTGGGGATTGTCGGTCGGCCCGCCGAAGCACAGCCGCTCTTCGAAGAAGGTGACGGTCGCCGGCCAGCCGCTGGTATCGGACCACGCGCCGAACCGCCAGTCGGTGTCGGCGGTGGTCCCGCCCAGGGTTGCCTGCACCACAGCGGTCACCACCGTATCGCTGGTAAAGTCGGTGATCTTGATCCATCCCCAATCGGCCGAACCGATCTTGAGGCGCATCACGCGTCCGACATCGGTGCCGGTGAAGATCGCGCCCGACGCGGTCAGGGTGATGGTGCCGGTGGTGGCCGACGGTGTGATCGTCGTCGCCGACGTATTGGTCGGTAGGTAGGGCCCGTCGAGAAATTCGATCTCGGTCAAAGTCCACGCCGTGTGGCTCGTCCGCGATAATTTGCGCGGCCCGTGCGACGGGTGGACGAGGAACAGGACATCCGCCGATTGGGCGAATTTCAGCCGCAGCCGCCCCGCCGCGTCGAACAGGTTGGATTCGGTATAGGGGGTCACGATCTCGACCGGATTGCCGCCGCTTTCGATGCGCCCGTTGTCCCGGTAGAAGCGGAAATACTGGTCCCCGACCTCGATGACATAGGCCTGGGTGACGGAGAACTCGAACGGGATGAGAGCGGTGCGCCGCAGACTGTCCTTGGCTTTGGCCACATGGCGCGTACCCGGACGGCGCTTCGCCGGTCCTTGGACCGTGCTGACGAAGTTGCGCAGCTCACCGCAGGCGTTGAAATACTTCGACAGATCGACCCGCCCATCGAGCTGCGGCGACCATTCACCGGCAGTGAAATTGGTCTGGATCGGCGACGCTTTTGTCATCAGGCCCGGGCCACGATCCACGCGTCCTCGGGCAGCGATTCCGGCGTGCCCTCTTGGGCATCGGCACGCGTCGCGCCGGCGAGCAAGGCGCCGAGTTCGTCCCGCAGGATCTGTTTCTTGGTGTTCGATTGGCTGATCGGCTCGGCCAGCTCAATCGCCAGCAAATGGGCGCAGACTTCCCTGAATTGGCTGTCGAACAGGGCGGTGTCGGCGATGTCTGCGACGTAGAGCACATTCAGCGGGCCGCCGCCGTCGCTCAGCACCCTGTGGCCCTCGACCCGCCATTCCGCACCCGTCCCATCGCCGTCGACCCGCAGGATGCGCAGCGCATCAGCCGGCCACGGAAACTGATGGGCATAACCCCAGGCCGGCGCCACCGATAGCGAGGCCACGCTGGCGCGGGCGAGGGCGAAGTTCCATGGATGCAGGCGTAGCGCCGCCCGCCGCACCGGATCGTAGGCGCGGCCGCATTCGCGGGCCTCCTTGGTATCGTCGTCGAGGCTGGTGATGCGCGCCTCGGCGCCGATCTTCTGCAGTGCCCGGTTGCAGATTTCGACGTCCGACATTGTCTAGGCCGGCGGCCAGACGGCCTCGAGGACGTGCATCCTGATCTTGTCGATCAGCAGCACCGCCTCGTCGCGGTCGGCGATTTGTGCCAGGTCGATGGTGACGCGGACGGCGTCGGTGATCGCCCCGCCCGCCTGTTCGCCGACCTCGAAATGAGACTCGGCACGGGCGATATCGTATTGCCGTGTGGCCATGAAGAACCTCCGTAATTGGGTCAAGTAACATGGGGATGGTCGAATCGACTTCCCGCACCACGCGGTCTAGGTGCCGATCGGCGGGTCGTGACCGGCGAAAACTCCGATCGCTTGGAATGGCTGGACTTGACCGATTCTTGGCCGCTATCCGCGGTCGACTCGAAAGCCCGTTTTGGGCCCGCTGTGGTCCAATGATCGGCTAACGTGGTGTATTCTCGTGCCGGCTCCAGTCACCAGAGGGGACACGATGGCAAACCACCAGGACGTCGCGGATCACTACACCCATGGTAAATTGGTCGAGGCGATCGAAGCGGCGGTCGCCGAACTTGGAATGTCAGTGGACACGGTCGGCGTCGATGATCTCGCGCCGGTGGACGAGTTCCATGTCGGCGGTCGACGCGCGACCGAAGACTTTCTGACGCAACTCTCTTTGTCCGCCGATACGCATGTCCTCGACATAGGTTGCGGACTGGGCGGCGCGGCGCGTTTCGCCGCCGATCGGTTCGGCTGCCGTGTCACGGGCATCGACCTGACCGACGAGTACGTCGAAGCAGGAAAGGTTCTGTTGGGCTGGGTGGGTCTGGAGGACCGCGTTTCCCTCGAACAGGGAAGCGCCCTCGACATGCCCTTCGACGATGACCGGTTCGATGCCGCCTATATGCTGCACGTCGGCATGAACATCGCGGACAAGGCAAGACTATTTACCGAAGTCGGCCGCGTCGTGCGGCCGGGTGCGGTGTTCGGGATCTACGATGTTATGCGCACCAGCGACGACGCGCTGACCTATCCCGTCCCCTGGGCGACGACGTCGGCAACGAGCGCGGTCTCCGAACCCGATCACTACAAGGAGCTGTTGGAGGCCGCGGGTTTCGAAGTGACCGCCGAGCGCAATCGACGCGATTTCGCCCTCGACTTCTTCGATCAAATGCGCGCCAGGATGGAGGCGGCCGGCGGCCCGCCACCGCTCGGCACGCACATTCTCATGGGTCGGAATACCCCCGAAAAAGTTCAGAACATGATCGCGAATATCTCGGCCGGGCGCATCGCCCCCGTCGAGGTGATTGCGCGCAAATCCTGACGGCACGAATCGCCGGCCCACCGGGAGTGATCGAGCGAAGCCCGATCACCCTCTCCCGGGTTCGTCCCGGGCCGGTGGTTATTCGATCAATCCCCGGTGTATTCGAGGATCGCCGTAATCGTGCCGGCGGCGGTGCCGACGGTGTCGCCGGTCAGGCACAGATCGTAGGACGTCTTGCCGTCCGCCGCCGCGCCCGCGTCCTGCCACACCTTGTTCTCGGCATCATCGATGTTGCGCGCCTCGAACGCGACCTCGGCGCCGGATACGTTCGCCGACGACAGGTCGACAGCCGAGGCATAGGCGTCGTCGTCGACCGCGGCCCCGTCGTCGCTCCCGTAGAGACCGACATCGAAGGCTGTGCCGCCGGTGATCGCGTCGTTTAGAATCCGGATCGAGTGGATGTGCCATCCCGAATGGACCCGAAACAGTCGGTAGACGGAGCCGTCGTCGTCGGCTGCCGCGACCTCGATCGTGGCGACCTTCTTGCGCACGCGGCCGCCGGCAAGCAGCCGGTCGTTGGCGACCGGCGGGCTGGCCTCGAGGTTGGCGATTTCGGTGCTCTTGGTATTAGCGATTGCCATGATCCGGCCTCCTTACGCTTCGGCGCATTTGATTTCGACGACCTTGCCCTCCTCCAAGCGCGTTGCGCCGAAGGTACCCTGGACCAGGACTTGAATGTTGTTGGACTTGTCCGGCCGCGGATAGACCTGGGCATCGATCTCGTCGAAGACGCCGATATGCATGCCGGAGTGGGCCCAGGCGGCGACCCTGCGATAGGCGTTGCCGTCCGCCTCCAAGAGCTCGGTATGGATGAAGTCGAAGCCGAGGAAGCGGCTGATCAACCCATCGACGAGCACCGGCTGAGTGTTGAAATCCTGGCTCGTGACCTGGATTTCGTTGAGCAGGTTCTCGTGCTGCTGGGCGGTGACCGCGCAATAGAGGCGGTCGTTGGCGACGTCGACGTTGTTTTCCATCAGAATGCGCCGCGCGACCTTGAGTTTCTTGATGTTGAGCCCGGTGGCCGCGGCCGCGCCCTCGGTCACGGCGACGATTTGGGCCGACGGGAAGGTGGTAGTGTCGGTGCCGTTCTCGCCGGTTTTGGCGTCGCCGAAGAAGGCGTCGACGATTTCGTCGTCTATGGCTCTGCCGAGCGCACTCGAACCGTTGGTCACATAGGCGCCAGTCGGATCCACGATCATGCGAACGCGGTCCTGGCGGTCGACCATGTCGCCCCATTCGTAGTCGGTGGGAAAGACCCAGCGCTTGTCGGCCGGGGTGTCGATGATCGGCGTGTCGGCGTGACGCGACGTGCGCTTGCGCGCATTGACTGCGCCGACCTGCTCGACGGCGACCGCGGCCTTACCGACGTGACCGCCGACCATGACCGCGTTGCGCAGGCGCGAGCCCTGCTGCTGCAGCTTGAGCTGCACCAGGCTGGTATATTCCTGCGCGAAGTGGGTAGGAACGTTCAGGGACATTCTGTCCTCCAACAATTGGGGGTTGCCGATTGCCGGAGGGGTTGCCCGAGGCCAGAGGTCAGGAATCAGGTATCAGAGGTCAGATCGGTTGCCGTTGCCACGACGAGCCGGTTTCTGATCCCTGATCCCTGATCCCCGATCCCTGGTTCGGACCCGATCCTTGCGTTTAACGGTCGCTCACCGTCGTGCTTTCACGATGTCAGCGGGGGCGCGGTGTCGGGAGAGCCCCGGTTGCCGCGCTTGTCCCGGCTTGAGTTAAATTTTTGCCCGCTTTCGGTCCCGCGCCGAGTCGCGACACCCGTTGGGCCGGTCCACCGACAGTATCTGGACTTGACGCGGGCGCTTCGCCATTGTTGGCGGGGTTATGACGGCGTGGCGCGGTGAAACATGAAAACCGGCAAGAGATGGGTCTATACCGCATCCGCCTTGACCTTTGTGGTCTATGTGGCCTGGCTGCTGGGTCCGTATCTGCGTTCGACGGTCGTTCGTGATTCGGCGGTTACGACGTGGTCGCGGGTGGCGGTTGCGCCGATCGCCGGGCGGATCGTGACCGAACTGCCGGCCGTCGGCGATCTCGTGAGCGGCGACGGTTGGATCGCGACGATCCAGAACGACTTGTTGCTGCAGGACGTCGCCATGGTCGAGGCGACTCGCGACCGCATGATGCTGGCCGAGGCACGCATAGCGGGGGCCGAGGACTACCTTGCCGATCTTGAGGCACTCGATCGTGCGCGTATCGCCGCCAGGGGCCGTCAAGCCGAATTGTTCCACGCCCAACTCGAGACGGAAATCGCCAATCTGCGCCGCGAAATGGAGGCCAATGGCGACCAGATCGATGTCTTGCAACGGATCGTCGACCGTCTCCAATCGCTCGTCAAGCGAGGCTCGGTGTCGGCCGCGCAGCTTGACGAGGATTTGCTGCGGCTGTCGGCCCTGAAGACGCGCCAGGTGCAGCTCGAGGCCGCATTGAATTTTGCCCTATTGCGCGACAAGGCAACCGAGGACGGTATCTATATTTTGGCCGACGGGTCGGCACCGGACTGGGTGCGATATTCCGAGCTCGAGCTGCGCCTCGAACAGAATCGGGCCCACTACGATATTCATGAAACGCGGGCCGCGCATATCGAAGCGCAAAAGGATTTCGAAGCGGAGCAAAGAATGCTCGCGACCCTATCTGAAGCAAGCGTGACCGCGCCTGTCGGCAGTTTTGTGTTTAGCGTCGTGGCGCCGCCGCTGGGCACCGTGGCCGTCGGCGATCGCATCATCGAATGGATCGATTGTGCAAACCTGATGGTCGACGTACCGGTGTCCGACGCGGAATTGCCCTTGATCCCCATTGGCGCGCCGGCTGAGGTCGTGTTGGAGGGCGATTCGCGCGTTCGTTCGGCGACCGTATTGTTGACCCGCGGTTCGGCCGCGGCGCTCGGCCGAACCGATCTCGCCGCGATCGCCAAGGGGCGCGTCCAGGGTGTCGCCCAGGCGTTGCTGACGTTCGAAGTCGATGCCTCCGAATTCGACCGTTGTCCCGTCGGCCATGCGGCCTATGTGGAATTCCCCGACGTCGGATTGCTCGACATCATCACTGCCCGCCTTCGGCTCTGACCGCCGGAATAGCCGATGCCTGAGATAACCAACGAAAATCGGGCGAAGGAATCCGCCTTCCTCTACACGGCGATTGCCGATACGGGAATGGCGGCGCTGCTCATCCTTGTCGCCGTCCTTTCCGGGTCGCTGACGATTCTCGGCGAGGCGGCGCGCAGCACGCTCATGCTCGTGATCGGATTCTACACTTACTGGCTGTTGATATCCGTTCATCGCGGACGTCTCACGCGGTTCGAGTTTGGCGTCGCCAAGATCGAGCAGTTCGTCTGGCTAATCGTCGGCCTCGGCCTCGTCGTCGGCGGGCTGTGGATTGCACAGAACGTCGTCGACACGATCTTTTCGGGGAGACCCGCCGCGAGTCCCCTGGGGTTGACTTTGGCCGCGGTGACCAACGCCGTCAATTCGCTGATCAATGTGGTCGGCTGGTACGCGATGGTCTCGGCGTCGCGCGACGATGATTCCGAAGTCTACCGGGCGGAGCTCCGCGCCCGCGTCACGATGATGACGTCGTCGCTGTTCCTACAGGTGACCTTGACCGTTGCCGCCCTCGCCAAGGACGATGTCATCGCGCTCTTTCTTGATGCCGCGGGCGCCACCTTTGTCACCTACATCATGCTGTTCAACGGATTTTCGATGATCGCCAAGGCCGTGCCCCATCTGCTCGATGCCCCCGCCTCCGCCGACCTACGCGAACTGATCCGCCGTAGCGTGGCCGAAGTCGCAGGCGAGAATAACATCGTTTCGATTCGGACCCGGCGGGCGGGCGGCACGACCTTTGCCGAAGTCGCGGTCCTGGCGACCGCGTTACCGTCGATCGCGGCCCTCACGGACACCGCCGCTGCCGTCGAGGCGGCGCTCGCGCGTGAAGGCGTCGCGGTCGATCTTGCTATCGTCCCGGCCCGGACGGACGCCGCCGGCCAAGGTGCAACATGAACCAGACCCGGCCTTTCGACGATCGGTCGCCCGTTGCCTTGCCGGCACTCGGAACACGGGACCGGCGCTGTCGGCATCGTCGTGATCACCCGTCCATCGTATTCTTCCCGGCGGCCACGAGAGTCCCGGTAACGAGAGGTTGCGGAAACGATGGCTGTCCAAGGTAACGGTTGAATGGTGCGTCCGCCACGGGCCTGGATGAGCTTGTGCTCGGCCATCCTCGGGCTGTGCCTATATGCTTACGCCGCCCCCGCATGGTCGGCGGATCGGACGCTGAAGTTCGGCTACGTGGTGATGCCGGGGTCTGCTTACGAAAGATCGATTGGCGCCATTCCCGATATTGTGCGGGCAGCCACCGACGGCGCCCTGAGTATTGAGTTGGTGCCGCTCGAAAATTCGCGCGAGGCGGTTGATCGCCTGGCCGGCGATTCGATTCAGATCGCCGCACTGTTTCCCGCCTCGAGCGAGCTTCGCGGCCTCGACCTCGCCGCGGTGCCCGGCGTTCTCGACGATCTCGACGCCTATCGATTGGCCATGCAGGAACTCCTCCGCCCGGTCTTCGAGCTGTCGGCCGATAAATTAGGACTCCGCTTCTTGGCGACGGGCGCCCTATCAGGGTTGGCGATCTTTACCGACGCATCGGTTAGCGCCAAGGGCGGGCTGAACGGATCGCGCATCGGCGTCGGCTCTCCGGCATACGCCGCGATGATCGCCGCCGTGAACACCCAGGTCGTGATTCTCCGGACCCGGGAAATGTTCACCGCTCTGCAGACCAGATCGCTTGACGGCGCCTTGATACGGACTTGGCGGGCCGAACGGCTCCGTATTCCGGAGATCGCCAAGACGGCGGTGGATTGGCCCTATGGGCGCCTGACGCCATGGGTCGTCGTCGCGGACGCGGCGCGTTGGGCTGAACTGGCCCGGCCCCAGCGCGAGGCCGCCGAGAAAGCGCTCCAGGAGTTGGAGGCGGCGGCGTTCGCCGCCGCGCGCGAGGAGGAATTCTCGGTGCGCGCACAATTGCGCGATCAAGGCATTGCGTTCGCCGGATTGAGCGTCGACCAACTGCGCGGCGAACCCGTTCTCGTTGCGCTGCGGTCGGTCCAGGACGCCTGGATCAAGCGGACCCCCGACCCGGAGATGTACAAAGCGCTGATCGTCGAGGCCTCCGTCTACGGCACCGGCGGCGGCGGATGTCCCGACCATTTCGAACGCTGCGGCGACCGCGGCTGTCAGGTCACATGCGAATAACATCAAGGATCGCCGGCGAAAGGTGAGCACTCGAGATGTTCCCCGATAGCAATAAGAAAGCGGCCGCTTTCGTTGTCCTGCTGATACCGGGTTTCATCTCCCTCGGGCTCGCCCATTATGTGAGCAGCCTTTCCCTCGGCGAATACGTCTTTACCTACGTCGCCCTGGCGATCTCGTTGCTGAACGGCGTGTTGGCCTGTTCCCTGGTCTTTCTCTTTCGCACGGCGCGCGGCGATGTCTATTCGTTCTCCGAAACGGCGCGGGACGTAACCGAATCGCCGACGGCAGGGTATCTGCTCGTGCTGCTGGTCATTTCGGTCCTCGTCGGACTGGTCGCCGCCAAGGCTTACGAAAAGGACTGGATCATATCGGCGATCAAGGTGCTGCCGTGGACCGACGACATCGCGAAAATCAGCGAGCGTCCACCGATCCGCTACGCGCTCGATCACAACGATGGCGGCGGGATCTCCGCCCTCGACGGGCGGCCGCCGAAGCATCGGCCCGATGCGGAGGGCTACAAGTCCTGGCTCGTGGTTACCTTGTCGTCGGGGGCCACGTTCGAGGGCTGGCCCGCCTACTACTCGATCGGCGGCGATGAGTTCGAGGTCCTGCTGTCTCCCGCCTGCCGTGTCGAGGGTGACGCGACAATCGAACCGATCGAAGGGGTCGGCGCCGGGATCCGGGATAACGACATATCGACGCTCGTCTTCTTGGATGAATCCAAGAGTCGCTGCTATCGGCTGTTCTTTGGCGCGCCATAATCGACCCGGCGCGGCCGCTTTCATCGAGTGCGTCGCGACGATCGTTCGGGGATTCCTTACTGGCCCTGGCCGCGCTCAATGCCGCCCATAATCGCCGCGGTCAGTTCCCGCTCGGCGTAGTTGTAGAGATCCTGCAGAGACCCGCCCAAGGCCGTCACGCCGGACACCATGGCCAGAAAGACAAGCGCCACGATGAGCGCATAGTCCACCGCCGTCGTTCCGTCCTCATCGCGGATAAGCCTCGAAATGGTCGACATTTAGCATCTCTCGGCGACAGTCCCTCGCCATCCGCCAGAATCCCTCAGAAGGACTAAGCGATCGTAAACCATAGCGGGTATTTGAAACAATTTGCTGGACTTCCGCACCCGCCCGCGTGATTAACCATGCGCCGCCTCGTGGAGGCGATCCCATTTCGCCCGCGCTTCGACGGGACCGGGGTGGCTCGCCGAGAGCAGCGCCCTCTGAAAAGCCTCATCGAGCTTGAGCGCGGCGATATTCCGTCTGGCCGCATCGCTGGTGTGGCCGAATTCGCCCTCGCCTTCGCCCGCCAGCTTGTCTTCGATCAGGTTCTCGCCGAGCCACGCAAACAGGCGAAACACGCCTGCCCGACCGGGTGCTCCATCGCTTTCGATCGCATCGAGAGCGGCGGCGACGTCGGCGACCGCCCCCGGTACCGCCCGCGCCGCCCGCTTGGCCAGCGCCATCTTGGCGTCGTAACGGTCTCCCCATTCTTGGCGCAGCACGTTGTCGTCCCGGTTGACCGCCAACGTCCGGTTCCGCGCCTCCGCTTCGAGCCGCTCCGCCATCATCTCGTTCCATGCCGTCACCACGGTGTCGAACTGGCCTTGGCTAAGCCCCGCCGTATGGAGCGTCCGCCGGCCCCAGTCGGCGAGCTCGGCATCGACGGTCGCGTCCCGCACCACCGCATCGGGCATCAGATAATCCTCGGCCGACTCGGGCCGGCCGATGCGATCGTAGAACGCGTCGAATGCTTCCGGGGCGTCGCCCTCCTTGGGCGGGATCACGGTCCGTCCGCTGCGGTCGGCGCCCATCAGTTTTTCCAGGTTGATATAGGATTGAACTACATCGCCCGGCGCGCTCCAGCCCTTGGCCGCGACCAGCTCCCGGGCGCCGCCGTCGAGGCTCTCGACCCACTGCGGTGGATCCGCCGCCGGCGTGGTCGCGGTCTCGGTCGTGACGGGCGCGGTGTCGGTGGGCTCGGTCATCGGGCGGTCTCCTCTTCGATGATGCGGTCGATCTCGTCGTCGCTGATGTCGCCATGGGACAGGATGCGCAGCAGCACTTCGCGGCGGCCTTCGAGGTGGCGCATCGCCTCCGGTGGGTCGTCGGGGCTGTAGGTGCTCTCGCGGTAGCGGCAGAATCGCGCCAGGTCGGCGAGTACGACGCGCCCGTCCGGCGATTGGGTGAAGGCGGCATAGGCCGCGCGGCGGCGGTGGAATACGCGGCGCAGCCGCCGCCACAGCTCATCGCCCGCCGGCAATGGTGGCCTCCGCTTGGGCGATGTCTTTCACCGCGCCGGCGACACTCGGCGCCGCCGCGGCGAGCTGCTCAAGCCCCTGCGCCGCCTGTCGCCGTGTCCGCGCCGCCTCGACTTGGTCGCGGCCGCGCAGAATGCGGCGGGCGCCGTTGATCTCGGCCAGGGCACGCATCGCCGTGTCGCCGTCGATGTTGTCGAGCACCCCCGGATCGGCTTGGGCCAGCGGCGCCGCCGCCTCCAGGGTACGGACGATGCCGACCGCCTCTTCCGCCCGTTGGGCTCGGCTCAGCGGGCTGCTGTATTCGATTTCGAACCCGTCGCCGGCGTCGGCCAGTACCGGCGGCAACGGCGGCAGCCGTCCCGCGCGGCCGAGGATCGCGATCTCGCGGGCGATCATCGGACCGAGCGCTTCCGATTGCTGCCGTCCCACTGTGGGCGCCAGCAGCACGCCCTTTTCCTGGGCCCGGATCAAGGCTTCGGTCGCGGTCTGGCTCGGCTGCTCGACCAGGATCTGGAACAGGGTGACGAGGAAGGCGTCGTTGATCACCTGGCGGCGTTGGTTCTCCATCTCCAGGCCGAGCGGCACGTTGGCTGCCGTCTGCAGGGGCTGAACCAGCGCCTGTCCGCGATTGTTGATGCCGCCGAAATTGAGCGCGTTGGGCCGTGTGTTGATCCGGCTCATGACGCCGTCGTCGGCGACCAGCAATGGCGGGTCGACCGCCTTGTGCGCGGCGCGCAGGGTGGTCTTCGCCATCTCGTTGAGCATCTTGATGTCGGCCAGCACCTGCATCGCCGGCGATCGGCCGTAGACCTCGCGCGGTGCCGTCACATAGCGCGAGATGGCGTAGGGGAATTCCTCGAAGCCGCCCTCCTCGATCACCCGCCGCCCTTCGATGGCGATGTAGAGGCTGGCGAACGGCATGTTCAGGCGGTCGCGCCGGCCGGCCTTGCGCTCACCGCGCGGAAACACGCAATGGAGGAACTCGAACTCCTTGTCGGGCTCGCGGTCCACCGCGTCGCGGATTGCTCGCGGCAGCGCTTGGGCGCCCCAGTGCTGCGCCGCCTGGCGCGCCGACAGGCGAAATTTGCGGTAATTGGTGTCGATGCGGCCGTGGCTGTCTTCGGCGAAGAAGCACTCGGCGAGATGGATTGCGCGATAGCGCAGGCCGCGCCCGGTTATCTCGTCGAGGAACAGAACGCCGGAGCCGAACGCGCCCAGGCTCATATAGACCTCGTGCTGCTGGCTGGCATAGTTGGCGTCCGGGCTGTAGCGACGGGCGAACAGGATGTCCTCGGCGCGCTCGAACCACACCCGCACGGCGTCGATCTCGTTCAGGCGCGGGTCGGATGCGCGCAGGTGATGCCAACGCTGGCCGCGCGGCGTCAGCATCCCTTCCATCGCCGCGGCAAATCGCTCGAGGGCGAGCGGCGCCGTCGAATCGAAGATCTTCTCCGTGCGCTTGGCGCCGGGCGTCCGGTCGGCGACGAACGCGGCTTGGCGCGGCAGCACGCGGTCGGCGATTTCCTGCCAGTGGGATTCCCAAGTTGCGCGTTTCGCGGCAAGTTGTCCCTGCCGCTTGATCGCGTCATCGGCGCGTTGATCGGTCATGAATCCATCCACTTGGTGATCGACGGGCGACCGTGCCCGATGGCCTGATTCGGGAGTGCGGTCGATTAGGCTGGGTCGGCGTCGGGCGCTACGGCCGGATCGAGATGAAGGAACAGGTTCGGCGATTCGTAGGTGTTGCGGCCAACCAGATGCAGCCTCCCGACTTGCCACTCTCGGAGCAGCGACACGAACATCGACGGCCCCGACGCGGCGAGGCCGACGAAGTGCTCGGCATGAAGTGCGAGATAGGTATCGACCATGACCTCTTCGCCGAGGCGAACCGGGTCCGCGGTCTTGGCGAAATGCAGCCCGATATCCCCGCCGGCCCGTGCGCTGGCGGTCGAAACCACGCGCGCGCCGTAGCGGTCGTTCGCGCGTTCGAGCAACCGAACGTCGTCGGTCATGACGAAAAGCCCGAACGGCCGGCGCGACATCAAATCGTCGATGACCGCGAACATCACCGCCGTCGCTTGGCTCAAGTCATTGAATTCCTTGATCTTGTCGGTTCCACGCAGGTGAACCGCGACGAAGGGTTTGTCGAGATGTTCGCGGCGAAACCTTTCGACCGCGTCGATGACCTGACGGCGCGGCCTGAGGTTGCGGCGTATCAACGCGCGCAGGGCGGCATCGGCGCCCATTCCCGAATATGGGTGCGACGCCGGCAGCCACGGCAAGAGCTCGGCAACACTGATGTAGAAATCGCTGACCGCGACCTGCTCGGCGCGGTTCAGGAGATAAATACCCGCCATTCGGGATCCGGGCCCCGTCAGTCGATTGACGTCGCCTTTGCGAATGGTCTCCGCCGTCCACTTGGCCGGGAAGTAGGGCCGCTTGGTTTTGCGTAGGACGTCATCCAGGCTCGTCGGCGATGGGCGCTCGAAGAATTTGCCGAAGCCGTCAACATCCGGTCGGTCGCTGTACCGGCACCCGTCACCCCAATCAACAACCGGCACGCGACCGGTCATCTCACAGAGAAGAAGGTTTCCCAGGACGTTGGCGACATCCGACCAGAACCCGTGGCCCCAGGATTTGATGACGAGGTATTTGGTCTTCTCGCCGATGACGTGTCCATGTTGGGTACGCGTGGCACGCCGAGCGCGAACCGCTTCCAGGTCGCGGGCGGTCGAAGGAGCGTCCGCGCCAAGCGCGAGCGCGCGCTCGTAGTAGGACACCGCTTTTTCCAGTGCCCCCACGTCTCGCGCCACCGTCCCGAGGAGCGCGTATGCCGCGCCGTTCTCGGGCGCCAATTCTATGGCCCGCCGGCACAGCATGTCGGCGGCTGCCAGATTCCCCTTGTCGAAGAGAAGCTTCGCCGACTGCCACGCTTCGTCGGCGTTCTCGTAGTTCCGGACGCGGTAACGGATGGTGACGGGCTGCGGCGGCATGATCGAATCGCAGCCTGTCAATGGCTCTCGCGATGGCGCTCGAGCAGCGCGGCCAGCAGGCCGCCGCCGTGGATGGTGATGTCGATGGTGTCGCCGTGCGCTTGCAACAACTCGACGAAATCGAGGGCTTGCTGCCTCATCCACCGTGAGACGATGAAATCCCGCCCGCCCACGGTCACGGTCATGCGCTCTTCGGCCGCGTCGGACCGCAGACTCTGGTCATAGGCATGAGACGCCCCGTCCTCGCTGATACAGCCGTCGAGCCCATAGAGGTGAAACCTTCTGAAGCCCAACGCCATGCCGACGTAGATCGCACGGGTGCCGACCGTCGTGCCGCCGGCGACCAGGCACCACTTGCCGTCCGGCCCATAGATGTCGCGCAGAAGGTCTTCCCCGTCGGCCGCCACCCGCGCATGCCACAGCACCACGTTCCGGCCCGCCAGGGCCTCGAAGACGCCGCCGTGGCATTGAGAGGCGATGAAATAGACGATGTTGTCGCGCGGTTTCTCGACGAATTTTTTCACGTCCGCCCGCGGGTCGTAGACGAGCAGGCCCCACGGCACGATGCCGCGGCCGATCAGAAAGTCATGGGCGCCGTTGAGCGCCAGGATGCGGGCCGGCCGCATCTTGAGGTCGCTCAATATGTCGGTTTGTCTGAGCGACGGACCGCCGCCGACGATCGCCATCGTGTCGCCGTGCGCCGGCTGCAACCCGATCTGCGGCAAGTCGCGCGCCGCCGCCGCGCGCACCTGGGCGTGAAGGGTCTCCGTGGCTACCGGGTTGCGCGCCACTGCCGGGGCGCCGGGTTCGAACGTCGTCATCACCCGAGCTTATAGGCCGAGCGTGGGACCGGAAAGGGGGCGGCGGGCAGTTCCGCCGTGGCGCGTCGGTGCCGCCGATGGTCGCGTCGGGCTCAGACCTTGTAGCCGAACCGCTTCTTTCGGCGGCTCCCACCTCGCTCGGTTCGAGAGTGGATTATGACCGAGTCCAAATATTCGTGGAAATTGACGCTCGCACTGCTGCCTCATTCCAATCCAATCCAGGGATCGAACAGACTATCGTCTCAAGAGCAGTCAGGTTGCCTGTCGCTATTTCATCCGCATTGGCACCGAGGTACGGCACCCCGCATCGCTCAAGGGCCGCGATCCTGGACAGACACGCCCCCACGAATTTCGTCCAGTCCTCATGACCGAAACCATATTGCTTAAGGAATTCAGATCTTGCGCAAGAACGAATCACCGCTTCGCTAGGTCTCTTAACAATGACCCACAATGCGTCGGGGAACGCCTCGCGCCAGATAGGCCATATCAAAGACATTTTCGGGTCCTTGAAGCCCCACACCTCGCCCTTGTAGCCGTCGCCCTCAATTGATTCCTGGCAACGTGCTTTCAATTCACCGATTTGTGCGTATCGAGCTTCTTGGCCTTTGAGGGCCGGCATGCTGCGGACGCCGAGCCGATGAGTCCCAAGCGCCGCCAAGATTTCCTTGTTGATCTCCCTGAGCGACTCATTCTCGAAAAAGCCCAGTCGATTGTCGGGCGTGGCCGGCGCGACCCGCCCGAGCCATAGTCCACACGCCTGTAGCGCTCTCGCCACCATCGACGTTCCCGACCTTGGCACGCCAACGATAAATACCGGCCTATCGAAATTGGAAAGTCTCTCAACCAACGCCAAGCCGTCCTCACGAATTGATCGGACTAACCGCTAGGGGATGTTGCGGCATCGGTTAACTTACCGATTTCCGTGAGTGTAGAGCTAGTTCCCTCGATTGGGCATCACCCGCGATTTCGCTATCCTGATTTACCCGTGGCGCGGGCTTTAAACCTCGTAGCCGAACCGAGCCATTTGAGCGCCATACTTGTCGCGGATAGTCGCGCGCTGTTCGTCGGTCACATGGTCGCGCCAGTCCGCGCCGCCACCAACAAACTTAAGCTGCGTGTCTTCTGCGCGACCTCTGGTAAATATTCCTCTCGCTCCGAGTTCTGTTTCTCGGTCTTCAATCTTAGACATTTTCTCAGCCGAACAATCGACGATAGCATGATCGATCCTATCGGGTGAGACGGCCACCCTCATGAACTGGCATACCGATTCCACGACTTTCGCCGTGTCGTTTCGTAGATCCTCGTAGCGGATTACTCGGGTCGGAAACTGAGATTGGTCAAGCCACGTTGTTGGATGCTCCGCCCATGAACCAAAGCCTTGCCATTCAGGCCCAGAATATGGCGTTCCGCTTTCGACAAAGGACCGCAAGAATTTGGTTTCATAATGCGAAAGCTCGCCGCCGCTTCGTCTGCAAAACAAGCGAGCGGTGGACATCACAACGTCAAGCGGGTGCCTAACCAACACGACAGCCCGTTCCGTGCAACCCAACAGCGGCATTGAGGCAGAAAGCCTGAAATGCGACTTGACTAAGTTGGGGCGACTCTTCGAAAGGGCCACATCCCGTACCAAGTGGATATCCGGTATCGCTTGCTCAACGTGAGACGACGGTTCGGCCTTGCCCGTCAAAATATGGCACAGCAAGAACCTCAACCATGTGTTCCCCGATCGAGGAAACGACGCCAGCCATGTGATCTTGGGGTTCTCCACCGGCAGAGATTACAGCTAGAGCCTCCAAGCCAAAAGCTAGAACGTCACCCCCCAATTGTCGCTGAGATATGTCCGCACGTTGGTCAGGTCGTCACCAGCCAAGACCTCGTTGAACAAGAGTGCCGCGCCAAAATCGCCTTCGAAATCAAAAGTTCCGGTGTAATGCTCTCCTAGTCGAAAATCTTTTGTGTTCGAGGCTGTTAGATTGCCGGTATTCCCCGTGTCCGACGCCAACAATGATCCATTGTGGTTCATCAGCATGGTCCCGCCGTCACGGTAGCCCTCCCAGGCTATCCATGCATCATTCCAACCGGACCCTGGAATGGCGGTGGATAAACGAGCGGCAAAGGCGGAGCCATAATCGAAATAGATGGTCCCGCCGTCGCCAGGAGAGATGAAAATGCGGTCTGTACTCGAACTCCCCCATACGATGAGGTTTTGATTGAACTGAACGCTCAGCTTCTTGATGACAATGAAGAAGTGGAAGGTGTTGGCATTGAATATGCCCGTACCTGTCACGGATGCTTTCTTGAGGTGGTCCCCAAGACCATCAAACCTCAAACCTGGCCGGCCATTCTGCACGTCACTAACGATAAGCGGCCGATCGGCATCCACCGTCTGAACAAGATTTCCGATCCCACTCGTACTTTCGTCACTTATCTCGGAGCACTTGCCGCCGCCGGCATCGGTCAGCGTCGAAACGCCGCTCTCATACCAGCCTACCAGTGAAGCGATATTGTCTGGGTTAAAGGCCGACCCACCCCCTCCACTCCCACCACCTTTCGCACCAAGCAGCCCCAAACATCGGCCGCCGATCATCAGCTTGTGCCGTCGTAGGCCGCGACCTTGTGGCCGGGCACGACGCCGAAATACTCGGCTTCGTTGGCCTTGACCAGGAGCCCGTCGGCCACCGCTGCGGTCGGGCTGGCGCCGAAATCGAGATAGGCGTCGGCGTCGGCGATGATCCGGATGAACCGCGTATCGGCCTGGAACGCGGCCGACTGGCTGCTCGTCGTGAACGATACCGATTGCCCGGCTTGGGCCGGTTCGGAACCGATCTGCGCCAGGCCGCCGTTCTCGTCCCGGGCCAGATAGGCGTATTCGCGAATATAGAGGTTTGCCATCTCATTCTCCCAATAGGCGCTTGGCCGCGCTTGGCGCGGCGCCGGTGACGCCCTGGCCGCCGGTCAGGCGGGTGCTTGCGCGCCCGGCGGCGAGCAGCCGGCGGCGGCGTTCCTTCAATGCGGCGTCCTGGACCTCGACATCGTCCTTCGCGGGCGGCGGCGGCGGTTTCGGAAACAGAAATCCCATTCTGGTCTCTCCTGTCGGGTGATCGCGGCGCGGCCTCTGGCAGCCGGACGCCGGTCAGAAATCGTCGGCGGCGGGCGGGCCGTCGAACGGGTCGTAGGCGGCGTCGGCATAGGCCGGCGTCGCCGCCAACCGGGCGTTGCCGCCGCCGGCAAAGGTCAGCACGAAGGCGTCGGCGAGGTCCGGCGACGCCATCCCGCGCCGCTTCATCTCGTCCTTGCTTTCGACCTTGATGCGGCCGCTCGAGGTGATCGCGTATCGGACCCGGCTGAGCTCGCCGATCAGCGCCGGGTCGGCGGCCAATCGGCACTCGCGGCGCTGGAACCAGTCGCGGGCGCGGAACCACAGTTCGTCGCGCAGCCGCTGGTAGCGTTCGCCCTCCGCCGCCGCTTCGGCGACGTTCAACGCCACCGCCGGCAGGCCAAGTTCGCGCAACCGGTCGGCGACCCCGGCGCCGAGCCCGATGGCGTCGACGACGATGCGCGCCGGCCGTTCCGCCGGCCGTGTCTCACGGAACTCCGCGGCCACCAGCCCGGCGACCTGCATCGTATCCTTCTGCCGCCAGGCGCGGATCGGGTCCGGCACTTGGTTGCCGTGACGCTTGCACAAGGCACTGCGGTCGCTGCCGAAGCGGGCCACGTCGAGGCCCCAGGCGACGGGGCCGAAGCCCTCGACGTCGCGTTTCACCGCCTCTTCGACCAGATGCAGCGGGATCACGACATCGTCCTCCGAGCGCGGAAACTCGCCCAACACGCGCACTCGGTAGACATTGCTCTCGGCGCCGTACTTGTCGGCGACCTCGGCGATATAGGCCGGGTCGACCAGGCGCGAATCGGCGCAGCCCACCTTCATCGTCACCCACAAATGGCGCAGGCCGTGGAAGGCGTCGTGGAAGTAGCCGCTGTTCCGCGTCGGGTTGCCGGCCATCACCGTCTTGGCGCCGGCGGTTGACATCGCCCCCTGCCCGGCCTCGAAGATCGGATCGGCAACGCCCGACGCCTCGTCGACGACGAACAGCAGGTGATCGGCATGGAAGCCCTGGAACGCCTCGGGATGTTCCTTGCGCGCGGTGCGGGCGACGGCAAAAGACTGGCCGCCATCGGCGAGGTCGACGCGGTCGCGCTTGATGTCGAAATGGGCGCGCAACGGTTCCGGCATGCGGCGAGCCCAGCATCCGATCTCGCCCCACAGCACGTCCTGGAGCTGGTGGCCGCTCGGCGCCGTGCACGGCACCTTGGCCGGATAGCGCGTCGTCAGCCACCACAACACCAGCCATGCCAGCAGCGCCGACTTGCCGACCCCGTGCCCGGACCGGATGGCGAGGCGGTCGTGGTCGGCGATCGCGGTGAGCGCCGCCAACTGCCATGGCTCTGGCGCGACGTCGAAGACCTCGGTCACGAAGCGCGCCGGCTCCCGGCGCCACCGCCGCAATGTCTGCCGCGCCAGCGCGGCGCTCAACGGAGCCGCGGGCATGGGGATGGCTGGGTCGGCCTTGCCCGCGGCTCGTTCGCGGAGATCGTCCCTCATTCTGACCTATCCAAAATCGTCACGCCCCGGACACGTGCCCGCCAGGCTTGTCGTTCTCCGCGGCCATCGCCGCCAGCAGGTCGACCAGCGACAAGCCGACGTCGAGCCGCAGTTCCTTGGTCATCGCCGCGACCACGACCCGCACATAGGTCGAAGGGTCCTTCTCGCGCAGGGCGCGCACGGCGGCGACACCGTGGTCGCGGAAGTCCTCGTGGAGCGCGCGAACGAAATCGTCGGCCAGCCACTCGCCGGGTCGTCCCGGCCGGTCGTTCGGTAAACGCCGGGTCATGGTGCTCTGAAAGTTTTGGGTGCCGCGCCGAGACGGCGCGCGGCGAAATCCGTCGCGGTTATTCCGCTACCGAGCAGTTGGTGGCGACGGCACCGCCTTGGGTTTCGTAAAGCGCGTCCCTGCCCTTGATCCAGAACGTCGTCTGCTCGTCGCTGTAGCGCGCGCCCGATCCCGAGATCGTTTGCGGCAGTACGGTCTGCCGTCCCGCCGATTCGAGGACCAGGCGGCTCGGATCCTTGTGGAAGGTCACCGTCAGTTGCGAATTGTCGAGGCAGGTGTAGGTGAAGGTATCGCCGCCGGCGGTCTCCGACCCGTCGCCACCGTCGGTGGTCTTGGTCGGCGCCGGCGCGCCGCCGCAGGCTGGCAGCGACGCCATCACGATGGCGAGACTTCCAGCGATCATTCCCAACCGTGCCGTCATGGCGCCCGCGCTCCGTTTCGTGTCCATCGAGACCCGCCGTCGGCAACTATGCGCCGCCGGAAGGACGCCGTCCAGCAGGCCGGGGTATGGACCCCGCGCCGGCCGGTGAACGCGCCCACGAAAAAGCCCGCCGCGAAGTTGGCGGGCGGGCGCGAATGCAGGATCGTCACCATGCCCGTGTTTATACGCTCAAATCGGCAAAAAGGGAAGGAATTTTTTTCCTGGACCTGCGCCCGGATTTGTGCGCTTTTTCGCCTCCTTGCGTTTCAGTTGGTGAGGTTCGGGGTGTTATGGCATGCTGACCGGCGGACCGGTTCGTTGGCAACGGCCGGGCCGCGTTTCGAAGCCGCCGAGGGAGGTTCGCTTACATGCGCCGACCGCACCGCCTGGCCGTTCTCGGATTGACCGTTGTGCTCGCTGCCGCCTGTCAGGGCCAGGCGCCGCCGAGCGTCGCCGAAACGAACGGTGCCGATCTCATCGGTACTTCGTGGACGGCCGAATTCATCGACGGCCAGCCGGTCCTCGCCGATGTCGAAACCTTCGTTCGGTTCGAGGACGAGAAGCGGCTGACCGGCAATGGTGGCTGCAACGCCTTCTTCGGGACTTATGAGACCGACGGCGACCGCCTGATGATCGGGCCGGTCGGCATTACCAAGCGCGCCTGCGCGGCGCCCATAAACGATCAGGAACGGCGTTTCGTTGCGTCGCTGGCGACCGCCGAGCGCTTCGAATTCGAGGACGACCTGCTGCTGCTGTTTTCAGATGGCGCGCAGGCGGCGACGCGCATGGTGGAGAAAACGGATTAGGATTTTCCCGCCCCGGCCGGTCGGCTATCCTGGATCCCGACCGCATCGTCGGACGCAACATGACCCTATTCGAACGGTAACCACGGCATCGGCACGGCATGGCGAAAGACCTCTATGAAATCCTCGGTGTCGGCCGCGATGCGACCGAGGACGATATCCGCAAGGCCTATCGCGAGCTGGCCAAGTCGCTGCATCCGGACCTGAACCCCGGCGACGCCGAAGCCGAGGAGCGGTTCAAGGCGGTGTCCGCCGCCTATGGCTTGCTCAAGGATGCGGAAAAGCGCGCCCAGTACGACCGCGGCGAGATCGACGAAACCGGCGCCGAGCGTCCCGAGCACCGCTACTACCGCGATTACGCCGACGCCGGCCACGCACGCCAGTATTATTCGTCGTCGGGCTTTGACGATCTCGGCGCCGCCGGCGGCATCTTCGACGACCTGTTCGGCGGCCGGCGGGGCGGTGCGGATGGGTCGATCAAACTCCGCGGCGGCGACGCCTACTATCAGCTCCGGGTCGACTTCCTCGAGGCGGTCAACGGCGCCAAGAAACGAATCGCCATGCCCGACGGCGGTTCCCTCGACCTGACCATCCCGGCCGGCGTCGAGCCCGGCCAGGTGCTGCGGCTCAAGGGCAAGGGCATGCCCGGAATCGGCGGCGGTCCGCCGGGCGATGCGTTGGTCGAGGTCGCGGTCGGAACCCATCCGGTGTTCAAGCGCGACGGCGACGACATCCGTGTCGAGATGCCGATTACGATCGACGAGGCGGTGCTCGGCGGCAAGATCGATGTGCCGACGATCGCCGGACGAGTCAGTATGACCGTGCCAAAAGCAGCAAGCAGCGGTCAGGTCTTGCGGCTCAAGGGCAAAGGCGTGAAGCACCGCAAGTCGGATCGTCGCGGCGACCAATTGGTGGCGCTCAAAATCGTCCTGCCCGGGAAGGTCGATGCCGAACTCGAGGCGTTCTTCGAATCGTGGCGCGAGTCCCATCGCTACGATCCCAGGGCCGGCCTCCGGGAGGGCAGCGGATGATGAAGGAGTATGAGGTTGTCGCGGTGATCGACGGCCTGACCGTGCGCCGCCTGCGAACCTGGGTCCGCCAAGGGTGGGTGCGGCCGGCGCAACGAGACGGCGACGTGGTGTTTTCGGACGTCGACGCGGCGCGCCTCAGGTTGATCTGCCAGTTGCGTCACGAAATGAATGTCGGCGCCGAGGCCATGCCGATCATTCTTTCCCTGATCGACCAGCTCTATGGCGTGCGTCACGAATTCAAATGCGTGATGGAGGCGTTGGAATCGCAGTCCTCGGCGGTACGCGAGGAGATCATTCGGCACGCCCGCCGCACCCGCGAACCATCGGACTAGGAGGGCTATTGTCCTGATGCACCGCCAAACGATCCAAACGGAACCGATTCGCTTGGCCATCGCGTTGGGCGCATGGGCCGTCTTGCTGCCGGTGTTCATCTGCCACCTCTGGATCGCCTCGGCGGCGGCGCAGAATCTCGGCGGCGGCACAGCCACCGAGGCCGATGTGAACGCGCTCGTCGCTCAACTGGAAGACCTCGATCCCCGGGTCCGCAGCCAGGCCATCGTTGCGCTCGAGCGGCTCGGCTCGACGGCGGCGGTCGCGGTCCCGCGGCTCATCGCGGTGCTCGAAGATCCCGACGATGAGGTCCGCTGGACCGCCGCTGGCGCGCTCGGCTCCATGGGCGTAAAGGCGCATCCCGCAATTCCGCTCTTGATTGCCGCACTGCGCGACGATCATCCTCACGTTCGCGCCTCGGCGGCGGCGGCCCTGGCACGATTGGGATCGGCGTCGGTCGACCCGGTTCGGATCCTCCTCGATGACGAAAACCCCGAGATTCGCCTGACCGCGGCACGGATTCTCGGCGGTGTCGGGCCACGCGCCCTGCCTGCGGTCCCCGCCCTGGTGTACATCCTTGGCGATCCCGACGACCGGGTCCGCGTGGCCGCGGCGGCGGCCCTGCGAAGCATCGGGTCCGGTGCGGATTCCGCGGTCGCCGCCTTGGTGCGCCGCCTCGATGACCCGGCGCCCGAAGTGCGGCGGGGTGCCGCCGGCGCGCTCGGCGCCATCCACGGGCACGCCGAGATCGCCGTCCCCGCATTGATCGATGTGTTGGAGGAACCCGACGCGGATCTGCGCTGGATCGCGGCCGCGGCGCTCGGGCATTTCGGCGCCGACGCGGTGCCGGCGCTGCCCGCCCTGCTCGATTTGCTGACCGGGCTCGATGGCAATGCGCGGTGGGCAGCGGCTCGGTCCCTGGTGCGGATTCGCGGCCCGGCGGTACCCGGGCTGATGGAGGCGATGCGCAGTGAGAACGCCGAAGTGCGGCGCGTGGCGGTCGATGCCGTGGCCGAGATTGGCTATGCCGCCCACGCGGCGGCGCCACTCTTGGTCGGACTCCTCATCGACGACGACATCGGTGTGCGCCGTGCCGCGGCGGCGGCGATCGGGGCCGTCGGGAACGTTTCGGCCGAATCGTCCCAGGCCTTGGTTTCCACGACCGAAGACGTCGATGTCGTGGTCCGTCAGGCGGCCGCTCATTCGCTCGGCCGTACCCTGACGCCAACCCCGGAGGTGCTGAACGCGTTGGTCGCTCTGCTCCACGATGGCGAGCCCGCGGTACGCGCCACCGCCGCCGGCGCGCTGGCGCAGATCGGCGAAGACGCCCGCCCCTTCGCCGTCGCCGACCTGCTCGGGTTGTTCGATGACACGCTGCCCTTCGTCCGCCGCGCCGCCGCCGAGGCGGTCGCGACCCTCGGTCCGCGCGACCCGTCCGCATTGGATGTTCTCGCCGCCGCGCTCGGCGACCGCGATGTCGGCGTGCGTCGGGCGGCGGCGGTCGCGCTGAAGGATTACGGCCCCCAGGCCGCTCCCGCCGTACCCGACTTGATCGTCGCCATGGACGATCCGGATTCCGAAGTCTTGCGGCGTGTCGCCTGGGCGCTGGGGTCGATCGGTCCGGCGGCCCATGCGGCCGAGGCCGCGTTGTCGACGGCGGTCGACAACCCGGAATGGAAGGTCAGCATTACCGCGACCTGGGCGCTTCGCGCCATTCAACCGGACGCCGATTGAAATTTTCGCTCCATGGCGATAGAGCGACGCCGTATACTCGGTCGATGCGGGGATTATTTCGACTGGCGGCCGGGCTCGCCGCGGTTCAAATCGCGGTCGCGATGGGGTGGTTTCTGGCGCCCTCGTCGGCGGCCCAGGACGTTCGTCCGGTCGACCTCGAACTGGTGCTCGCCGTCGATATCTCATCCAGCGTCGATCGCGAGGAATTCGACCTGCAGATGCGCGGTATCGCCGAGGCCTTTCGCCAGTCCGCGGTCGTCGCCGCCATCGAGGCCGCCGGCCAGTTGGGAATCGCCGTCGCCGTCGTACAGTGGTCCGATCGCCACGAGCAGGTGCTGGCGGTCGACTGGACACATGTCGACGACGAAGCCAGCGCATTGGCCATAGCCAACCGGATTGGCACCACGCGGCGCACGCTGAGCGGCAGCCAAACGGCGATCAGCGGGGCGCTGGAATATTCGCTGCAGGAGCTTGAGAGCAACGGCTACGAAGGCGTCCGCCGGGTCATCGACATATCCGGCGACGGCCGTGCCAATGCCGGGTCCCACCCGATGGCGATGCGCGATCTGGCCGTGGCGAACGGGGTCGTCGTTAACGGGCTCGCGATCCTCAATGAGGAGCCGTTCGTCGACAGTTATTATCGCTATAGCGTGATCGGCGGCGAGGGTGCGTTCCTGAAGACGGCAATCGATTACGAGGATTTCGCCATCGCGATGCTCGAAAAGCTCATCCGCGAGATCGAGCTGCCGCCGGTCAGCGACTCTGTGCCGTTCGAGGACACGCCAACGACGCTCCACGCCCGCCGGTGAATGCCGCGGATTTCCGCCGTTGCGCTCCCGACCCCGTATTAATGATTTTGAAGTCGCGCCGAAATCGGTCACTATTCCCTTCGGAACCCCTTCGGCGCGTTCGCTCAGGCCGCCGCATCTAGGGGGAATGGCTTACGGCGTCGCTTTTGGGGGTTTCGGCCGTGCCGCGTCTATCTGCGCGGATGGGGGAAACTGGACCGAAGCGAGGCCGAAATGGGACGATCGCCCGCATTTTTTGCCGTATTGCTGCTGCCGTCACTGATTGCCGCCGACATCGCCGAGGCCGCGGTGGCGGAACCTCGGCAGGTGATGATCGAAACGCAATTCGTCGAAACCCAGCGATCGACCCTGCGCGAACTCGGCTTTAATCTGCAACCTCTGACGCCGACCATTGGTGCGCCGACCATCGGCGCCATTCAATCCTATCAGCTCGGCGATATTCTGAATTCGATCCAGGCCAACGAAGCCGGGCAAATCCTGGCCGCGCCCAGGCTGGTCGTCTTGGAGGATCAGGCAGCGACATTCTCCGCCGGCGGCTTCTTGACGGCACCGTCGAAAGTTCCCGGCGTCGAAGTGACGTTCGAGGATTTCGGCATCGAACTGACCGTCATCCCGCAGGTCACTCCCGACGGCAAGATCGTCCTCGACATCAAGACCGCCAGCGACGAGATCAACTCCGGGCCGACGACGCCGATTGTCAATACGCGGCGGGCGAGCACCGCGTTGAGCCTGCAGAACGATCAGACCCTGGCCATCGGCGGCTTGGTCTCCGACGAGTTGAAGGCCGAGGCCGACCGCATTCCCGGCCTCGGCGATCTCCCCATACTCGGTCCGCTGTTCAAGGGCGGATCGCAGGCCGCCCAGACCATGGAGCTGATCATATTCTTGACGCCGCGGATCAGTGGGATGACGAGCGGATCCTCTTCCGGGACCACGCCTCCGGCGTCGGGCGGCGGCACGACCACGACCACGGCAGCGCCGAGCACCGGCAGTTCCGTCTCGACGACGAGTTCGAGTTCGCGCCGCGGCGGCAGGATGCCGTTCTTCGAAGTGGCACCTGGTCAGTTCTTCATCGATGTCGGTGCCAATGCGGTCTACGATTACATGCCGAATTTCAACTGGCTACGTCTCGAAGACGGCATAAACATCATCGAGCAGCCGTTCCTGTCGGAGAAGACCGACATCATCGCACCGGAAATCGTCATTGGTGGCGGTGTCGGGCTCGATTGGAGTCTCTTATTCGGCGGCAAATCCCGTCTTCGTTTCGGGTTTAGTTATTTGGATGGCGACACCGACAGCTTCGAGGAGTTCGTCTCGACCGGCGGCGAAGGCCTCGGTGTGAACCTACCCGACGGCAACGCCATTTTCGTGCCCGGCGGCATGGCCGATCTCCAGGATGTCAACTTCAACCTGTCCTACAAGGCGGTCAATTTCGACATTCAGCTGTTCGAGGAAATCCCGCTCGGCAACAAGGCGCTGACGGTCGGCGGCGGTGTCGATTTCCGCTACGCCAAGTCTAAGACCTCATTGTCGTTCCTGACCGACAATTTTTCGACCCAGTTCGAGCGCTCCGACAAGATCAAGAACTATTCGGCGGGCCCGGTGATCAGCGCCACGCTCAGCCACAATTACGGGCTGCTGACCTCCTATGGCGGCCTGTCGGTGCGCGCCATGGCCAGCTTCGCCGACGGCTGGACGGGGGTCGATCAGGACGGCTTCTCGCAGGGCGAGTTCGACCCGTCGAAGACCGAGTTCACGTACGAGACCGAGGCCACGGCCGGCCTCCGCTTCAACCTCGATCCAATCAAGCTCGACCTCCGCGGGAGCTTCGGCTACGGCAACAACAATCCAATCCTGATCTATCCCGAATTCCAGGAAGCCGAAATCGATTTCAAGAACGACATGAACTGGACCGCCGGCGCCGAGGTCACCTACACCTTCGACTAGGCCGTGTGCTCGTAAACGCGACCCATTGGGGCCACTCGGGAAAATGTCCGGTTAGCACCCAACTCGAGACGTTTTCAAGCGGGCCGCGGCACGGGGATTATGTGCCATGAGCCGTCGTTCGAAGAGGCGCTTAGGACCCTTCTCAAATGACCGAGATCGACCCGAAGTGGTCGTTGACACCAACCACCGCACGTGTCAGCTATCGGATCGCTAAGCGGTCGTCCAACAGCATTGATCCGTTGGGCAGGAACGTGCCACGACCTGTCAAAGCCAGGTGCGGGTGTATGGCCGAAAGGCGGATGAAGCGGAAATTCGGTTGCAGCAGTGCAAATGGCGGATCAAGACCCTGAACGGTATTCCAGTTCAGCAGGATCTGCGACATACAGCAAGCTCAGGCCGCTCCATAGTAAGGGTCGTGTCCCGGGGAGTGGTGTAAGAGCGGCGAGCGCCTGACGGTATGCGGCGGGTTGCGCCGGCTCATTCAAGCGGCCGCGGGCGGTAGCTTACTCTTGTCGCCCTAATTGATCGGTGTCAATGCGATCAGGCGTAGTCGCTCCCAAAATCTTGAGATACTCGTCGCTCTCGAGCAATACCGGCCATGGAGGGGACAGTCGTGAGCGTCAACCGGCGCCAATTCCTCAAGATCTCGGCGGCCACCGCCGCCGCATCTGCCACAACCCTGACACTGTTCAGCCCTGACATAGTCTTCGGGGATGACACGGTGCTTGTCCCCCATGCCTCCCACTACGGCCCGTTCAAGGCGGTTGTGAAGGACGGCCGGCTGATCGGCGTGCAGCCCGTGAAGGATGTCGACGCCATGCCGACCAAGATGCTGACCGAGGGCATCCTCAGCCGGACCTACCATCGCACCCGGGTCATGTACCCCATGGTGCGGAAATCCTATCTGGAGAATTTCGGCGGCTTCACCCATCCCGACCGGCGCGGCAAAGAACCTTTCGTGCGGGTCACTTGGGATGAGGCGCTCGGCTTAGCGGCCGGGGCCATCCTCGACACCATTGAGCAATACGACAACGAGGCGGTTTTCAGCAGCTCCTATGGCGGCTGGAGCCACGCCGGCGTTCTGCGGCCGAATGTACTGCAGGGCCGATTGTTCGGACTGATCGGCGGCTGCACGACAACCACCGGCGACTACTCCGGCGGCGCCTCCCAGATCAGTCTCCCGCACGTGATCGGGGACATGGAGGTCTACTCCGCACAGACCTCCTGGGAGGAGATCCGCGACAACACGGAAGTCTTCGTGCTGGTCGGCTGCGATCCGTTCAAGAACAACCGGATCGAGTACCGCGTTGCCGACCATCAGATGTATCCACGTTGGATGAAGGTGAAAGAGGCCGGCGTCCGGTTCATCTCGATCAATCCCCAGTACACCTTGACCGACGACGCGCTGGGGTCGGAGTGGGTCAAGATCATACCGAACACGGACGTCGCGCTGTTCCTGGCGATGGCCTATCACATCGTGAACAGCGGCAAGCACGACCAAGAGTATCTCGACATATACACGGTCGGTTTCGACAAGTTCCAAAAGTACCTCATGGGGAAAGACGAGGACGGCAGCCCGCCGAAGACGCCCGAGTGGGCGGCGAAGATCACGGGCATCCCGGCGGAGAAGATCGTCGAGCTGGCCGAGCTCTTCGCCGGCAAGCGCACGCAATTCGCCGGGGCCTGGTCGCTGCAACGGGCGGACCACGGCGAAATGACCCACTGGGCCATCATCAACTTCGCCGCCATCATCGGCAAGATCGGCAAACCGGGAGGGGGCGTCGGTTTCAGCTGGCACTACGGCAACGGCGGCATGCCGGTGTCGGGAGCGACCATGCCGGTTGGCCTGCCGCAGGGGCGAAACCCGGTCAAGACCCGGTGTCCGGCCTCGCGCATCACCGAGATGCTCATGAACCCCGGCGCGCCGTTCCAGCGCGACGGCCATTTGTATACCTATCCGCGGGTGAGGATGATCTACAACGCGGGCGTCAACTACCTGAGCCACCAGCAGGACACCAACGAGCTGATCTGGGCTTTGCGCAAGAAGGTCGACACCATCGTCTGCCAGGATCCGTGGTGGACGGCCTCCATGCAGTACGCCGATATCGCGTTGCCGGCTACGAGCACACTGGAGCGTAACGACATCACCTCCGGCGGGACCTACAGCAACAACAAGGTCTATGCCATGCGCCAGGTCATCGAGCCGGTGGGCGAGAGCCTCGACGACTTCGAGATCTTCCGCAGGCTGGGGGAGATCTTCGGGGTCGAAATCCAATTCACTGAAGACCTGGAGGTGATGGACGTCCTCAAGAGGGCCTACGAGAACTGCTCCGCCGAGATGCCGTTCGAGGAGTTCTGGGAACAAGGCGTCGCGCCCATCAAGATCCCGGAAGCAGCAAACACGTGGGTCCGCCACGGGGATTTCTACAAAGATCCCGAGCAGCACCCGCTGCACACGGCCTCGGGCAAGATCGAGATCTACTGCGACACGATCGCCGGGTTCGATATTCCCGACTGCCCGCCCATGCCGAAGTGGATGGAACCCTTCGAGTACCTCGGCAACGCGAAGCCGGGACAGGTGCACGTGGTGAGTCCCCATCCCAGAATGCGCCTGCACTCGCAGATGGCCAATGCGACCATCCGTGACATCGACAACATCAAGGGACGCGAGTTCATCTTCATCAGCCCCGAAGACGCCGAGGAGCGGGGCATCGAGGACGGCGACCTGATCGAGGTCTACAACGACCGCGGCTCCCTGATCGGCGGTGCCCGGGTGTGGGACAAGATCATGAAGGGCGTGATCAGCGTCCAAGAGGGCGTTTGGTTATCTCTCGACAGCAAGGGCCGCTGCAACAGCGGGGCGATCAACACCCTCACCTCGAGCAGGGCCTGTAGCCAGTTGAGCCAGGCCACCAGCGCCAACACCTGCCTCGCGTGGGTCAAGAAGTGCACGGACCCCGAGGGAGAGAACTTGGCGTACTACCCGCCCGAGGTCTTGATGCCCACCGCGAGGTTCGACCTCGCCAGGCTCGACATCGACAACCGGGCGTTCGACGTTCAGGAGACCGCGACGGCGGACATGAGCCCAGGTGAGAAGCTCTTCTACGAGCGCTGCACCTTGTGTCACGTGCCACGCGAGCCCGGCGACTACAGCCAGAAGCAGTGGCTCGGAATCACCGAGAGCATGTTTCCAAGAGCAGGCCTCGAAGAGGCAGAGCAGAAGACGGTTCTGGAGTTCCTGTTCGCGAACGCCAAGGACGCCCCGTGAGGACGGCACTTCAGGCGGCTTGATGGAATGTCCGCATCCTTGTTCGAGTGGTCGGCCGGCTGTGTGAAGAAAGGCGAGAGCGGCGGCAACGCGAGGCGACCACGCGCGGAAATGAGAAGGAAGTCATCATGAGGACGAGCATCAGATTGAAAGCGCCCAAGCTGGCAGCGATCGTCGGTGGCATCGCGTTGTCGGTCTCCATGGCGACGGCGGCGGTCCCGGAATCAGAGGGGCCGATCAAGATCGTGCTCAACAACTGGCCCAGCCAACAGGTGCTGGCCCATGTGAGTGGCGAGCTGCTGAAGAAGATCGGCTATGACGTCGAATACGACCCCGCCGACGCGCAACTCCAGTACCCGGCCATCGGCAACGGCGACCTGCATTTCCAGGTGGAGGTCTGGGAAGGAACCATGAAAGTGCCCTTCGAACAACAGGTCGCCAGGGAACGCATGATCGACGCCGGCGCCCACGAGGCGGTGACCCGGGAAGAGTGGTGGTATCCTGACTACGTTGAAGAGCTCTGCCCCGGACTACCCGACTGGAAGGCCCTGAACGAGTGCGCGCAGGAATTTGCGACATCGGAAACCGCGCCCATGGGGCGCTATCTGGCCGGTCCGGTGGACTGGGAAAGACCGGATCGAGAACGGGTCGAGGCGCTGGGCATGAAGTTCGAAATCGCAAACGCGCCCCAGGCGTTGACCTTGTGGGCAGAGCTTGAAGGGGCGTCGCGACGGAAAGAGCCGATCGTTCTCTTCAACTGGACCCCGAACTGGGTGGAGGCCAAATATGCCGGCAGATTCGTTGAATTTCCGGCCTACCATGCGGACTGTGAAAACGATGCGAGCTGGGGCGTCAATCCCAACCTCACCTACGACTGCGGCAATCCGGAGAGCGGATGGCTCAAGAAAGGCGTCTGGGCCGGATTCCCCGAGACGTGGCCCTGCGCGTTCGAGCTGATCAAGAACATCAGCTTCACCAACGCGCAGATCGCGGCGGCGGCGGCGTACGCGGAAGTGGAAGAGATGAGCCCGGAGGAAGCCGCCCGCAGGTGGATCGAGGAAAACAAGGAAGCTTGGGAGAAATGGATTCCCGCTTGCGCCGGCTAGGCGCGGAGGTGCCACCAAGAATGATGAAACAACCCCATGCCCCGAAATGTCAAGCCTTCAATTGTGGCAGGCGGGCGGCGCACAGCGGCGCGACTAGAGCAGATCGCGGTTGTCGACTTCACGGCATCCCCGAGCCTCGATAAACTCATTGTATGTCCGTATGAAGAGCCGAGGTTCTGGTGAGCACAAGAAAGATTCAGCTCCCGGACTGGATATACCGACAGTCTGCCGTGCTGCCCTATAGACAGGGTGCCAAAGGCCTGGAGGTGCTGCTCGTGACCTCGCGCAAGGGCTCCTGCTGGGTTCTTCCCAAGGGAATAGTGGAGCCCGGCCTGACGGCGGCCGAATCGGCCGTCAAGGAAGCCCGGGAAGAAGCGGGCGTCGATGGCCCCGTCGGGACGGAGGACTTCGGCAGGTACCGCTACAAGAAGTGGGGCGGGACGTGCACGGTCGAGGTCTTTCCCATGGAAGTGCGTTCGGAGATGGATGACTGGCCCGAATCGGATATGAGGCAGCGGGAATGGATGACCGTCTCCGAAGCGGCGAGGCGGGTCGACAAGAAGAAGCTGCGCAAGATCATTCGCCGTTTGCCCGATGCGGTCGACGCGAACGGTGTCCCAAAACCTGGAACGGCCGCGCCATCTCACCGCCACCCAGTCGCCACAGGCAAGCCGAGGCGACTGATCTATCTCTTCCGGCACGCCAAGTCGAGCTGGGCCGACCCGAACCTCAGGGATTTCGAGCGTCCGTTGGCGCCGCGCGGCGAGCGAGCGCTCAAGAAGATGCAGTACTACATGGCGCTCGCCGACGCGGAGCCGGAGCTTGTCCTGTGTTCGCCCGCGGCACGCACGCGCCAGACTCTCGCGGGTATCCTGCCGGCCCTCGGCGAGGACGTGCCGGTGACGTTCGACCGCGGGCTTTACATGCTCGGCATGCGCGGCTTGCTCAACCGGCTTCGGCGGGTGCCTGACGACATGGCCGCGGTCATGCTGATCGGGCACAATCCCGGCATGCACGCGCTCGCACTAGAACTGGTCGGCGGCGGCGACAAGACCCTGGCGCAGATGCAGGCAAACTTTCCCACCGGGGCGCTCGCGACGCTCATCTGGCGGGGCCGCAAGTGGTCGGAGATCGGGCCCGCGACCTGCGAGCTGCACAGTTTCGTCGTCCCGAGACAGCTCTGAGGAGGCGCCCACGGTCGCCCGACACTCGCGCGGTCGTCCGCAGCCGGCCGGTAATCATGAGACTCGCCGAAACGGCAAGGACCAAGCCAGACTCTGCTGAGAGACATGGCGCCATGCTAACGTGCGCTTCTCGGCCGTGATGTCGTAAACGGGTCAATTTTCACCGTTCCCACGCAGATCGTCGAGTGTCGGCTCTCCGATCCGAAACCCGACGTTGCAAACGGCTCTGAAGAATGACCCTTCCTGGCCGAAGGCTGCCTTTTATCGCTCAAGATGCTCAAGGACTGGTTAGGGTCACGTCCGGACAAAATGCAATTCGCATGCAATGTCGGTTGATCATGCGGAAGCGGTCATTGCGCGGGCCGGATCGTCAGGCCGGAATGTGCCATGAGCCGACATTCCGCCTCGGCGCAAAATCAACGCACAGCAACAAGACACGCATAGTTTTGGGCGGTCGTCGGAGTGTCGATATTGGGCTCGAGATGCGCCAGGGATCTGGGCCCGGAAAACCCCACCTCACGTAAGAGTTCGATATGCCGACTAATCTCGAAGCGACCCGGCTCGTAGTCCCAGGTGGTGCCGTCAGGCTTGATGAAGTCGCCGTTGACGAGCACACCGCCCTCGGGAAGGGTCTCGTAACAGCGGGCGTAAACATCCGCCACCGCCTCTTGGCTGCCGAGATCGTGTAGCGCCCAGGTGGAGATGATGGCACCCGGTGTTCGGGTGAGTTTTCGGGGCCAGCGCTGGTCCATGAGGTCGGCCCTGGTGAGAGTGACCCGATGCATCAGGTCGCCGACCGTTTCCTTTGCGATCTCGAAGAACACTTCCGAAAAATCGACTCCTTCGTAACTGATCGTCCCATTCCGCTCCAGGATGTGACGGGCCATGTAGCCGGGTCCGATACCGAGTTCCACAACGTGGCTGTTGGGAATATCGGACCGAGCGATCCGATCCAGAATCATATCGAAGAGCCGGATGCGGGGTTCGGTCGGGACAAATCGGTCTGCCCAGCCACGAACAAACTCCGCATCGTGAAATTCATGCTTGGCTCCGACGTACCCGCTCAATGGTGTTTCTCCCGCGCATAATGCTGATTTCTGCTTCTTGTAGCCCAACATGCGAGCGCAAACCAGGACGGCTCCGGGTCAAATCGGGACGAAAACCCAATGCGCGCGTCGTGCCGACCAGTCGCACGGAAGCGGCCGTCATGTGGACCGGATCGTTAGACCCCGAACGCGCCAGGAGAGGTAATGACGCACACCGGTTCCTCGGCGCACGCACCTCCTCGACCGACTTTGCCGTCTGCCGAATTTCCTGAATTAGATCGCAAGAATCGGAGTGCATAAGTAGCCCCGGTTCCTATGGTCGGCCGAGACCATTTCTTAGCCGAAGGAATCTTGGCCCATGTTGACGCTTTACGACTATCTCCCGTCACAGAACGCTTACAAAGTAAGGCTGCTGCTGAACCAACTGAACCGACCCTACCGAACAAAGATGATCAGCATTTTCGAAGGCGAAGGGCAGACCGAAGAATTTCGCAAAATCAGCCCGGCCGGTGCCGTTCCCGCGATCGAACTCGAAAACGGAAGCGCCTTGGCGGAGTCCAATGCGATCCTGATCTTTCTGGCGGAAGGGTCAGCTTACCTTCCCGACGATGCTTTCAATCGGGCAAAGGTGTTGCAGTGGTTGTTTTTCGAGGGTGAGACAGTTCAGGGCGGCGTCGCGACGCTGCGGCACTGGGTGCAGACGGGCAAGGACAAGAAACGCTCGCCAGAACTCATCGCCATGAAACGCGACCTCTCACTGAAGTCGTTGCGTATTCTCGATCGCGAATTGAGCCGGAACGACTTCCTCGGCGGCAACCGGTACACCGTGGCCGACATGTCGGTATTCGCCTATGTGCACCTCGCCGGCGAGGCGAATCTTCCCCTCGAAGACTATGGACATGTCGTCCGGTGGATCGAGCGGGTGCGTTCGCAAGCCGGATTCTTAGCGGAAACACATCCCTATTCGATCGACCCATATTCCGTGCGGGAACTCTGACCAAATGGCGCACCGTTCGCGTTATGGCACGGCGCTTCGAGGCGTGACCGACGATCCCCATTTAGAAATCAGTCGTATCCGCCGCGGGTCAACACCGGTAATAGAGGCTCGACGTGCAAAGGGCCGAGCCACCGAGGGCCGCAACGAGAGGTCCGGACGAAGCCGGCGGTCGTCGTTTGCGAAGGCCCTCATCCCGTGCGAGCATATATCCCGCCCGGCCGCCGCCTCTTGGACGCCGACGTAGGTCACGAATTCATGGCTGTAGATGTATCGTCACGGATCGACATTGCCGTGCCGCGCGAACAGGCGGCGGCGTATGCCACGGATCCCGATAACGCGCCCCATTGGTACGTCAATATCAAGTCGGTCGAATGGAAGACCCCGCCGCCGCTCGGCGTTGGCTCGCAGATCGAATTCGTCGCGCATTTCCTCGGCCGGCGGATGGCCTACACCTACGAGGTCGTCGAATATGTTCCGGGCGAGAGCCTGACCATGCGCGCGTCCGAAGGACCGTTTCCGATGGAAACCAGCTATCGATGGGAAACGGTCGACCAAGGGAGTACCCGCATGACGCTGCGCAATCGCGGCGCACCCACCGGCTTTTCCCGATTGGTCGCACCCGTCATGGCGATGGCCATGCGTCGCGCAAATCGCAAAGACCTCCTCCGCCTGAAACAGGTTCTCGAAGAGGGCGCCGTATAAAGGCGGCCTTTCAAGGAAACCTGATCAAAGGCTGATCTACGGAAGAAGCTGGGGAATATCGGCCTAGTTGTTTCATTCCGGAATGTGGTGGCGCCGGTTATCGTGATCTATCAACACTGGAGGTGTGTCTGGATGACAAAAGTCGGGCCAAATGGGTTGTCGGTCTGGCTCATTCGCCTATCATCGTGGCCGGCAAGAGGAGACATCTGAGTAATATCGGGTGGAGACGCGCCGGGCGTGTTTTGATTGTGACGGACAACGGGCGATGAGCAACTGCGGGCGTAGCCGGGTCTTCCGTTATGGCGGCGACTTTGCCGATCAGCGAATCGTGCGGGCCAAGGGCTCTTATATCTACGACGTCGATGGCCGCGAAATTCTCGATTTCACCTCGGGCCAGATGAGCGGAATTCTCGGTCATGGTCATCCCGAGATCGTCGCCGTTGTCCAGGAAATGGCCGCCAATCTGGATCATCTTCATAGCGGCTTTCTGTCCGATCCGGTGATCGAATTTGCCGACGCGCTCGCCGATATGCTTCCCGATGGTCTCGACCGGGTGCTACCGCTTTCGACAGGAGGTGAATCGAACGAGGCGGCGCTCCGGATTGCCAAGACCTATACCGGTGACTTCGAGGTCGTTGCCTTCGACCGCTCGTGGCACGGGGTGACGGGCGGGGCGGCCGCCACAACCTATTCCGGTGGCCGCCGCGGCCATGGTCCAACCCTTCCGGGGGTTTTGACCCTGCCGACACCCCACGCGTACCGCTCGCCTTTCAATCGCGATGGCGACTATGACTGGCAGGCAGAGTTCGAGTTCGGCTGGGACATGATCGACCGCCAGAGCACCGGCCAGTTGGCAGCGGTCATTGTCGAGCCGATCCTGAGTTCGGGGGGCATCATCGAACTGCCGGACGGCTACTTGGCCGCCTTGCAGGAAAAAGCACACGAGCGCGACATGCTGTTGATCCTCGACGAGGCCCAAACCGGAATGGGACGGACCGGCACCAATTTTGCCTTCGAACGCGACGGCGTCGTGCCGGATATCCTCAACCTTTCGAAGACCTTGGGCGCCGGTTTGCCGCTGTCGGCGACGATCACCACAACCGCGATCGAACAGGATTGCCATGACAAGGACTTCCTTTTCTACACCACCCACGCTGCCGATCCGCTACCGGCGGCGGTCGGACGCAAGGTGGTGGAGATCGTCATTCGGGACCAATTGGCAGACCGCGCCCGCGAACTTGGGGCATACCTGAAATCCCAGCTTTGCGACCTCCAGCAACGCCACCCAACCATCGGCGATATCCGAGGGCGCGGCCTGCTGCTTGGCGTCGAACTGGTGACCGATCGCGTGACCAAGGCACCGGCGCCGGACGTTGGGATGGCCGTTAGCCAGCGCTGCCTCGAACTGGGGGCGTGCCTTAACATCGGCCGGCGCTCAATGGCCGGCGTATTCCGACTAGCACCGCCCTTGACCATAAGCCGTGACGAAATCGACAGGGCCGTGGCGATATTCGATCAGGCCCTGAGCGAATGCGTGACGGTTTGATCCGCTCCGTCCGGGTCCTTGATTTCGGGTAATACCTCGCGGGTCCATTGGTTGGCATGATGCTGGCTGATATGGGGCCGAGGTGATCCGGATCGACCCACCGGGCGGTCCTCGGTTCAAATCACCAGCCACCGATATGCTGTCTCGGGGCAAATCGTCTCTGGCTCTGGACCTGAAAAGCCAAGGAGGGCGGGAGAGAAATGGCGGCGACCAGATTGAAGTCCCTCTTGCATCGGCCGTTCATGGCCGAACTCTGGCGTTCGCCACGTGCCGCCGATTAGGCCCGCTAGGCCCCGAACCCGATCCCACGAGCGACCGTCACGAGGGCTTGGAGTGGCAGGTTCTAACCCAGCAATTCGGCCAAGCGGGCCTCGAGGAAGCGCCGCTCGGCGGCGTTCCGGGTCCGCGTCAGGGCTTGGCGATAGGCCTCGGCGGCCGCGCTCTTGCGGCCGGCGCGGCGCAGCGTGTCGGCGCGGGCGGCGTGGAACGGCTGGTAGTCGGCCAAAACGCCCTCGCGCTCCAATTCGGCCAGCGCCGGCAGCGCCGCTTCGGCGCCCTCGGCGAAGGACAGCGCCACGGCGCCATTGAGCCGGACCACCGGCGACGGCTGGAGGGCATAGAGCGCACCGTAGAGCAGCGTGATTTCGTGCCAGTCGGTTGCCGCATGATCCGGTGCCCCGGCGTGGAGCGCGCTGATTGCCGCCTGGATCTGATAGGGACCCGAGTTGCCCTGCGCGAGCGCGTCCTTGAGCACCCGGATCCCGGCCGCGATCCGCTCCCGGTCCCAGCGCGTGCGGTCCTGGTGTTCCAAGGTGATCAGGTTGCCTTCGGAATCGCTGCGTGTACCGCGCCGGGAATCGTGCAGCAGCATCAGCGCCAGCAGGCCGGCCGCCTCCGGTTCCCCCGGCACCTGCCGGGTCAGCAGCCAGCCGAGGCGGATCGCCTCCCGGCACAAATCGCTCCGGGTCGGCGCGTCGCCGGAGGTCGCGGCGTAGCCCTCATTGAAGATCAGGTAGATGACCGCGAGCACCGAGCCGAGGCGCTCGGGCCAAAGGTCCGGCGCAGGCACCTCATAGGGTATTCCGGCGGCCTTGATCTTGTGCTTGGCGCGGGTCAGGCGCTGGGCCATCGTCGCCTCCGGCACCAGGAAGGCGCGGGCGATCTCCTCCGTCGCCAGGCCGCCCAGCGTGCGCAGGGTCAACGCGACCCGCGCCGCCTCGGCCAGCGCCGGGTGGCAGCAGGTGAAGATCAACCGCAGCCGTTCGTCGGCGATGGTCTCGTCCACGTCATCCTGCCTGGTCTGGCGGTCGAGTTCGCGGAGCACGGCAAACTCGGCACGCTTGGCTCGAAAATTGGTGTCGCGGCGCAGCCTGTCGATCGCCTTGCGACGGGCGGTTTGCAACAGCCAGGCGCGCGGCCGTTCGGGGACACCGTCCCTCGGCCAGTGCCCGAGCGCGGCGACGACCGCATCCTGGAGCGCGTCCTCGGCCAGGGCAAAATCGCGCAGCTGCCCGACCAGCGCCGCCAAGACGCGGCCCCATTCCTCGCGGACGAGCTCATTGACGGCGGCCCGGGTCTGGTCGAGCGACGCCGCCGTCAATCAGCCTCCGTCGCCGGAGCCGCCGTCCGAGCGGCTCCGTGATGTTGGCCCCGGCCTCAATCGAAGACCATGATCGGCCGCACCTCGATCGACCCGAACGCCGCGGTCGGGATTCGCGCGGCATAGGCGATCGCCTCGTCGAGATCCTTGCAGTCGAGGATGTAATACCCGCCGAGCTGTTCCTTGGTCTCGGCGAAGGGGCCATCGGTGGTTTCGGTACGGCCGCCGCGCACCCGAACCGTGGTCGCGGTGGCGATCGGCTCCAGCGGATCGCCGGCGACCATCACGTTCTTCTCCCGGATGTCCTTGGTGAAGGCCATATAGCCCTCCATCAACTGGCCCATTTCCGGTGTATTCGGTTGCGGGTGATTGGCTTCATCGCCGTAGATCAGGCACATATATTTCATCTGACACCTCTTTCGATTGCCGCCCCGCCACCGGGGCTTCCTCTTGTAGACGAACAGGGGCCGCCGGAATCGACATCGCGCCGAAAAAAATAGCCCCCAAGCGCGGTACTTGCCAGCTGCGACTGGCGCCGATCGTCACCGCTCGATTGTCGACATCTTGGTCAACAGAAACGCGCGCACGGCGCGGTCCTCGGTCAAGCCGATGGCGCGCTCGTAGGCGGCATCGGCGCCGTCCGTCCGATCCAATCTGGCCAACAGCGCACCGCGCACCGCCCAGTAGGGCTGGTAGGATCGGGCGCGATCCATATCGATCGCCTCGAGTGCCGCCAAGCCGGCCGCCGCGCCGCGCTCCTCGGCCAATGCCGCGGCGCGTCCGATGAGCGCGCCGATGGTCGGCGACATTTCGGCCAAGGCATCGTAGAGCGCGACGATCGACGCCCAATTGATATCGCCGCCGGTGAGACGCATGGCGTGCTGGGATTGGATGGCGGCCTCGAGCTGAAAGCGCCCCAGACGGTGTTGCGCCGCCGCCGTGGCGAGCGCCCGTTTCGCCTCTTCGATCATCGGCCGGCGCCACAACTGCACGTCCTGCTCGGACAGCGGCATGTAGGCCCCGGCCTCGGTCCGCCGCGCCGGGCGGCGGGCCTCGCAGTAGAGCATCAGTGCCAGCAGGCCGTGGGCCTCGGCCGCATCCGGCAGCAGCTCGACGGCGAGACGCGCCAGCCAGACCGCCTCGTCGGCCAATCCGCGGCGGCGGGAATCGGTGCCGGCCGTATCGTCCCACCCGGTGCCGTAGGCGGCATAGATCGCATCGAGTACGGCGTCGAGCCGTTCCGGCAATTGGTGATACTCGGGGACATCGAACGAGATCCGGGCATCGCGGATCTTGGCCTTGGCGCGAACCAGGCGCTGGCCCATCGCCGCCGGCGAGACCAGGAACGCCGATGCGATGCGGCCGGCATCGATGCCGAGAACGGTTTGCAGCATCAGCGGCGTTCGGGCCGCTATGTCGATCGCCGGGTGGGCACAGATGAACAACAATTTCAGCCGTTCATCGGGAAACGCCGGCGCTACTGCCGCGCGGTCGGCGGCCTCCTCAGTCAACAGCCGCAACGTGGCCGCGGCCTGCGCCTGGACCGCCCGGTGCCTGGACATATCGGTCAACCGATGCCGGGCGGCGGCGAGCAGCCATGCTTCGGGCTTGTCGGGCACGCCGCGGTCCGGCCAGGTTTCCAGGGCGGCACGAAAGGCATCGGACAACGCGTCTTCCGCCGCCGCGACATCGCCCGCGGCGGCGGCGAGGTAGGCGACAAGCCGACTATAGGATGCCCTCGCCGCCAGCAGCGCCGCGCGGCCCGCGTCCTCGCCTCCATCCGCCATATCGCGATCAGCGGTTCACGGTCATTCGCCGGCCGCGCCCCCGCCCCTACTCCATTTTGTGGATCGGCCGGATTTCGACGGCACCGTATTCGGCGGCCGGACAGCGCGCGGCCCAGTCCAGCGCGGTGTCGAGATCCGGCACTTCGAAGATCATATAGCCGCCAAGCTGTTCCTTGGTATCGGCATAGGGGCCGTCCTGCACTTGACGGTCGCCGTCGCGGAGGGGCAGCGTGGTGCCGGTGTGACCGGGTTCCAGCGACGATCCGCCGGTGATCACGCCGGCCTCGACCAGCGCCTGATGATAGGCTCCCCAAGCACTCCAATAAGCCTCCCGCTTCGCTTCGTCCGATCGGGACGCCAAAGCCTCCTCGGTTTCGTAAATCAGCATCGCATACGCCATGATCGTCTCCTCAATGGGGTAAGAAGGCAGGCCTTCGCGCCTTCAGACCTATGACGAGCCAGGACCGGCGATTTCGACAGGACCGGCAAAAAAATAATCCCGGACTGACCGATGCGGCCTATTCGCTGCCGATCCAAATCGCCTCGACGAATTCGTAGGCGGTCGATCCCTTCTTGGTAACGCGGGGCACGATGAAGTCGGTTGCCGGGTCGAAGCCGAGCTGGGTACGCGGCAAGGGTTGGATCTTGCCGCCGGCGACGGTGAACTTGAAATCGCGCAACGGGGCGTCGTCCGAGGCCCGGGTCACGGCGAGGCGGTACTCGCCGTCGACCAGCAGTTCCGTCATCGTCAAGGGCACCGCATTGGGCGACTGTTTCTCGTCGTGGGGTTGATAAAGCGTGACTTCCCGGGGCTCGAAATGGCCGTTGCCGAAGTTGCTGGTCTGCCGCTTGGAATGGGCCACCAGTGCGCCGTCGCGGGTGAGCGTGGCCATGAAAAAGTCCTGAAACGTATCCGGGGCGGCCATGTCGGGGCCGCCGAGCCAGATCGTAACCAGCGGGATCGACTCGTCCTTGTAGGTGCCCGTGGTGATATGAGCCAGCGTTCGCCAGTAACCGTCGAAAGCATAGGTCTTCGTGGGGTTGTAGGGGTCGGCCCCGTCCCCGGTCTGTTTCAGGAGGAAGGGGAAACGGCTGATCGGCTTGCCGTCGAAAACGAAGACCAAGGTGTAGAGGCCGGGCTCGGTCAGTTGAATATCGGCCGGGCCTACGACCTGCATGCGCGCGAACACGCCCTCGCGCAGCTTGTAGTCGGGATAGACCGGAAACTGAGCCAGCACATCGCCGTTCGCGTTGACCAGGCCGACCAGCGCCTTGGCCGGGCCGTCCGGCGCGAAAGCGAGATCATAGGTCCCGAGGCTGACATAGCCGTCGTCGTCGCCGAAGTAACTGTCCATCAGGCTCTCGAAAATAACCGCCGGCGCATTCTGCTGCGCGGCGGCCGGCGGCGCGGACAGACCGGCGGCAAAGCCGCCGACGGCGATCACGGCGGCGACCAAGGCGGCGCGTGTCGGATTGATCATGTGTGCGTTCCCTTTGATTTCGAAGCCCGGCCCTGAATGGCCGCGGATGGTGCCATCGCCGGCGGCTGCGAATCAAGACGCCGCGCGGCGAGGCGAAATTGAAACGGGGCACCGATGGCGCCCGCGATGATGTCATCCCGTACCCGCTCCGCACGCATATCGCCGGCGCCGACCTGGATGCTATAACGCAGGAACTTCCACGCCGAGTTGAATCTCGCCGGTCATGTTCGAGCTCTTGACGATCCTTACGCCGATTGGCTTGCTGGACAGCACGTCGATGGTCCCGCTCTGCATCGTCATACTAATGGTGCTGCTCGCCGGACCGAGCCCAGTGTTCCGGTCGTCCGCTCTGATCCTTGGAATCTTCGTTGTCAGTTTCGCCTGTGGCGTGCTCATTCTACTGGGTCTGCAAAGCGCGCTCGACGAGATCCACACCTATTTGGAGAGGCTCTGGAAGGACCCGGAGACCGAGGAAGTGCTTATTCAGATCGTCCTCGGGGCCGTCCTCTGTGCGTTCGGATTGCGCATGACCACCGGCAGCAAGAAGCGAGCCGACAAGACGGTGGCATCCGGCATGACTGCATTTCAGGCACTGCTTGCCGGCGGCGGCCTGGCGATCGTCGGCTTACCGGGTGCGGTACCCTATTTCGCCGCCATCGACCTGACGCTGAGGGAAGACCTTGCCTTGGCGCAACAGTTGTTCGTGCTTGGCTACTACAACATCGTGTTTGTCTCGCCGCTCATTGTCATCGTGGTACTCGGGTCGGCACTCGGCGAACGAAGCCAAGGTGCTCTCGACGGTGTGAAACGGTTCTTCGACCGATGGGGTCAGAAGGTCATCGCGGTTCTGCTCGTGACTTTGGGAGCCATCTTGATCGTCGACGGCTTCGGATGGCTCTTCGGCCATCCGCTGATTCCGGTTTAGGTCGCAAATCGACGACAGGGGTCCGAACACGCGCGGCGCGGTCCTCGCTCGCGGCTACATGCCGCGGAAAATTCCCTGGCAGATAATCATGACGGCCAGACAGGCAATCCAATATCCCGCTTCGACATTCCGCGCGGTGCGCGATTTCTTCGTGAACAGGCCGCCCGAATAGGCCAAAACCGTAAACGCCACGGTGCCGAGAATGACCGTGAGAAGCGCACTCGAAACCGCCGTCACCCCGACGAACCAGCTCATCAACAGCAAGCCGACAAATTGGGTCACCATGGCGCCGACCGGCATGTTGTCGGCGGATCCCATTTCCACGCCCACGCCGTCGGCCCATTTCGGTCCGAAGAGTTTCGGCGAAAACCACAGCCAGCCGAGCAGAAAAGAAGCGACGGCTCCGGCGACGACGCCCAGCCAGCTAACGCCCGTTATCAACTCCGCCAATGTTTCACTCCCTTGTCTTGATTTCGAGCGGCGCAATGCCGCGACCGTCATTCCACCTTGCCGGCACAACGACATGTCCCATTCGACGGGGGCTTTCTGGGAGTTCGACTGTCGAATTGCAAGGGCCGCGATCAAGACGCGGGAAAATTGTTATCGGATTCAGGCTCCCATAGATGGCGTTCTTTGTCCTCTTCCACGGAAATCGGATGTGTCGCGGCTCCGCCCTATCCCCGCCTCCGCCGCTCGATCGCGAGCACGATGTCGGCGATACCCTTGTCGTGAAGCTGGCGCAGGCGGCGGATCGACAGCATGCCGAAGCGCGGGCGCAGCGCGGCCCAGCGCACGCGAAACGCTCGCGCCAGAACGAGCCGCCTTTGGTCCCGGTCCTCGATCAATGGCAGCCAGCCGAACGCCTCATCCATGCGGTCGATTTCGCGCGGCGACGGGATTGCCGGGCGCGATTCCGCCCGGTCGTAGCCATAGGATTCGACGGCGTCGCGGACATAGTCGGGCATCGAACTGCGGTAGCCGGCGGGGCGCAGGTTGGGGCCGGCACGCAGGCGGGCGATGGTCTCCGCCGCTTCCCGCAACCGGACGACGACCTCCCGGCTTCCGGGGCTCATGGCCCGCTCTCCGTGTTGCTGTCGTCCCCGTCGTCGCCGTCCTTGGTGCGCGGGCCATAGAGCTTGTCGCCGATATTGCGGAGATGCTGCCGATCGGGCCAGGACACGCCGGCAACGGTTTCGACGTCGACGACGAGGATGCCGCTGTCCCGCCATGCCCGCCGCTTGATGTCGTCGTAGTCGATGCGCGTCGGCTGCAGGCGCCCGAGCGGAGACCGTGGGGTGATGATTTTCGAAAGCAATAGTCGGTGACGATCACGATGCCCGCGGCGGAGGTCTCGGCTTCGGTACCGCCGACGGCCGACGCACCGCCGTCGTCCGTGCTAGGCCGGCCGCGACGGCGGCGCTGAAAGAGATGACCGAGGCCACGTTTCGCGGCGTCGTGGAAGAACGCCGCCACCGCGTTGAGATCGGGACTCGTCCGCCGATCGCTGGCGAGATTGGCCGCCGTCCGCCAATAGACGATGTCCGACCCGGGCGGCAGACTGGGGACAACGCCTGCGCCTGCTTCCGGGTGAGCGTACCGGTCATCGTCGGCTCAGGCGCGGTCGAAAAGGGCGCCGAATTCGTCGATAGGACATCGATCAACCTCCTCCTGTTGCCGGACCCCGTGTCCCGGCCAAAGCATGTGGCGTCAGATATAGAGAATTTATTTCCTTATTACAAGGAATAATTTTCCCTAGTCGATCCCTCATTGTCGGTCATGATGAAGGCATGAAGGGCTGGCACGAAAGACTGCGCACGGCGCTCGACCGCAAGGGCTGGTCCCAGGCCGAACTGTCGCGGCGGTCCGGCATCGGAATCGAAAAGATCCGCAAGTACTACCAGGGCAAGGTCGACCAGCCGCGCGGCGATATCGTGGCGCGCCTCGCCGATACGCTCGATGTGGAGGAACTGTGGCTCCGCGACGGCCGCGGCCGGGAGATGTCGATCATACCGCTGATCGGCTATGTCGGCGCCGGCGAATCGTTCTATCCGGTCGATGATCTGGCCCAGGGCGGCGCCCTCGACGGCGTCGAATTCGAGCTCGACGGCGCCGACCCGATCGCCATTGAAGTCCGCGGTTCCTCTGTGTCTCCGGTCTACCGCCCCGGCGACCGCTTGCTCTGCTCACGCCTGCGCGGGGTCGACATCGAGACCTGCGTCGGCAAGGATTGCATCGTGCGATTGAGCACCGGCGAGGGCTATATCAAGAAGCTCGCCCGGGGCAGCCGTCCCGACTCCTACACCCTGCTCTCCTACAACGCCGAACCGATCTACGACGCCGATCTCGAGTGGTGCGCGCCGGTCATCTGGGTCCGCCGCGCGCCCTGACGGCCGACCGGTTCGGGCGCCCAACAACCCGCCGCGCCGGGGCCCCTCCCTGATCGGTGCGTAATCGGCGCGGGCGGCCACTGCCGTTGGGCCGCGACCCCGGGCCCATCCCTTCAATTCAAGAATTTTTTTCTTCGGTAAGGAGATTTTATTTCTTGAATTTCTCGATTAGGGAATTAAATTCCCTATATGAGCTCGTCGATTTCGAACCCCTTATCGCCGCCCTGGGCCTATGACCCGCATCGGCTGGCGATCGTGGAGCGGCGCTATGATGGCCTCATACCGGCCCCGCTCCTCGAACAGGCACGGCACGACCCGGCGGCGATGCAGATCGCGCGCCTGAGCGGGCAGGCGCACACCTTCCGCTGGCTGGCGGGGACGATGATCGCCGCGCTCCGCCGCCATCCCGGCAATACGGCGTGCCGACGACATCTCCACCACTATTTCGTCGCGTTTCGAACCTGGAACGGCGCCGCTTGGTCGTTGCGGCGGCACCAGAAAGCCCCCCTGCCACGGGGTCGCGACGAGTACGAATCCGCGCTGCGGGCTACGCTGTCCCTGGAAAGCTCAGCTCGACCAGCACCCCATCCGGGTCGCGAATGAACAATTGACGCAGCTCGAGGTCGGGAACGACCCGCTCTTCGTAGGCGATGCCGCCGGCGTCGCAACGGGCGATCATGGTGTCCGCATCGTCGGCGACCAGCGCGAAATGATCGAACGCGCCGGTCGAACCGGCCTCGTAGGCTTCGCCGCCGACCAAATGGACGATCGCCACATCGCCGGCGTAGAGCCACGCTCCGGGAAATGGGAACGGCGGCCGGTCGCCGTCGCGAAGGCCGATGACCTCGGTGTAGAACCGGCGCGACGCGTCGAGATCGCGAACACGCACCGTGACATGTTCCAGTTTCTCGATTTCGCTCATCGCCTAATCTCGCCGCGTGGGTTGCGTAGCCGCCTGTCGATCATGCCGATTTTCGGCCTGTCGGCAAGGCCGGGCAGACGGTGGTGTAACGTCATAGCGTCGACGCCCGCGCCACCTCGGTGCCGCGGTCGACGGCGATCGCGCAGCCCTCCGGCAAAGGTTCCCAACCGTCGGCGTCGAGCGGTACGCTGGCGAAGAGCACCGCGGTTCTTTGGGGTCTGCCGATTTTCAACCCCTTGCACTCCCAGTCGCCTTGCGGCCCGTCATGCGCCCAATTGCGCAGGCTCAAGCCCGGTGGGTGCGGCTCCGACAGGTGGCCGCCCTCCTCCTCGTAGACGCGCTTGTCGGCATGGACGAACAGGACTTCGCCGTCGGAATAGAGAAAATTCGACGATCCCATGCGGCGCATCTCGGCGGCGAATTCGGCGAAGATCTCGAACCGGCTTTCCACCGTCGGTGCGTCGCCGATATGCCGCCATCCCGGCCGCAGGCGCTGCAGCAGGATACAGAACGCGAGCTCGGAATCGGTCTCGCCGACGGGACGGTCATCGAGGTCTTCCGCATCGTATTCGTCGTGAATTCCGTTCAAGGTCCCGTTGTGGGCGAAGACATGATAGCGGCCGCCCAAGGCCCGCCGAAAGGGATGCGTGTTGTGGAGCGTGGGCTTGCCCACCGACGCCATGCGGACATGGGCGATGACGCAGAAGCTTGCCAGATACTGCTCGGCGATGAATTTCACCCACGGGCTGTCGGCGGCGGGCGACGGTTCCCGGATCAACAACGCGTCGCGGTCCTGGAAATAGGCGATGCCCCAGCCCGATTTGTTGTTGTGGGTCAAGCCGCCGTGCTTGGCGAACTCCGGCAGCGAATAGTTCACCGTCGACCGGTGCTCGCTCGACATCGCGAACAATTCACACATATGCACCCTCCCGCTCGCTCGGCGCCGCACCGCGCCCCAACCCGGCCGGCGCGAATTCGAGATACCGCCAACGCCGACATTCTAAATCGGTCGCCGAAGATTTCCGCGTCCGAACTTGCGGTTCGCTTTTCGATCGGTGCCGAAAGGTCTACCATGACCGCCACCGGCAACGGTACACGGACCTTGGACAATGGCCAAGCAGCAGCGCTTTGAAGAGGGATCGGTCCTGTTCCATCAGGGCGATGCCAGCGACTGCGTGTTCCAAATCAAGTCGGGCGCGGTTTCGGTCATCAAGGAGCTGAATGGCGAGCAGATCGTTCTTGGCCGCCTCGAGGCCGGCGAGTTCCTCGGCGAAATGGGCGTCCTGGAAGACCTCGATCGCAGCGCGACCGCCATCGCGGTCCTCGCGGTCGATGCGGAGATTTACGAAAAGAACGAGTTTCTCGAGCTCGTCGCCGGCGACAGCGCGCTGGCGCTGAACCTGCTGCGCCGCTTGAGCGCGCGGCTGCGCGACATGAACAACCTGCTGGCATCGGCGAGTGGTCATTCGGCGGCGGCGGGAACGGTACAGCCCGCCACCGTCGCGGACGACGCCGAGCTCGAGATCACCCTGCGCGGCGCGACCTACGCGCTGCAATTCTATATCGGCGCCGAGCCGATCGTCATATCGCGATTTCCTTATTCGGTGGGCCGGTTTCGCGACCTGAACGAAGGGCTCGCCCATCCCGAGCCCGATCTGCTGATCGACGACCCCCAGCCCTACCGGCTGTCGCCGATTCACTTCGTCATCGAGCGCGAGCACGGCAATGTGATGGTCAGGGACTGCAACACCGAGCTCGGTACGATCGTCAACGGCCGCAGTCTGGGCCGGGACTTCCCGGTCGAAAGCCTCGCCCTCAATCCCGGCGACAACGAAATCGTCGCCGGCGGCGAGAGTTCGCCCTATCACTTCACCGCCACGATCACGAACTGACGGCGTCGGGTCGGCGGGATCGGTGTAGTCATCATCCGGGCGCGCGGCTCTTAGTCCCCGCGGCCCCGGTCGGTTACGCACCCGAACCTGCAATGAAGCCATATGAAGGAGATCAAGATGACCCTTGGCAACCCCACCAAGCTGACCGCTTTGGCGTTCGTGCTGACCCTACTCGCCGTGTCGGCGCCCGCCTTGTTGTCCCCGGTTCACGCCGTGACTGAGGCTCAACAGGCCAAAATGAAGGCGATGAACGCCCTGGACGGGCGGACATTCGACTACGAAGTGGCGGGCTACAGGATCAGGGTCGAATTCCTCGCCGAAGACAAGCTGCGCTGGACCTATCTCGAGGCGCCCGACGGCCAGCAGGGCAAGACCGCCGAAGAGGCGCTCGACCGGCGCGACATTCACTATGGGATCGTGCTCCTGTCGTGGACCGAAGACGATGGCACCAGCGTCATCGATATCTTCGACCTACAGACCATGACCCTGCACGCCAACGCGGTGCTTCTGGACGGCCAGCGGTTATTCACCAAGGCGGCGATGACCGAGGTCAAATGAAGTTGACCGTCGGCGCGCGCTCTCACTTAGACGGCCAATTCCAGTTTCGGTGTCGCGGATGGCGCTACGGGCCGAAGGTTGAGCTGTTGCCGTTCGGCGGTCGCGCGCCATTCGGCGCTGTCCTGGGACAGAACCGGGTTGCTCAACAGCGGGTAGCCGCGGTCTCGTTCCCAGCTATCCAGGTCCGGCGCCTTGGTCGCCAGCATTCTCACGAGAAAGCCAACCGCCTCCGTTTTTGATCCGATCTTGACGGCGGGATGAATAAGAGACGGATCGTTGATGTACCTGCGCGCGATGGTTTCGAAATCCTCCGGCTCCTGGCCGCTGACCGCCAGGACGTGGTCGGTTGGCCCGCCGACGGCGAAGGCGCCGTTCTTTATGTCTTCGGCGTAGTGGCGCATATGGGCGATTTCCGTCAGCGAGAAACCCTGGGCGACGGCTGCCTTGCTGAAGGTCTTGAACGGGACATCCTTGTAGCCGACTTTGCGGCCCAGGACCTTGCCGAGGATGCCGGCGATATCTTGCGGCGATACCAGCTCGGGGCCGGTCGGCCGGTAGCTCTTGCCAATATGGTTGGCGGGATCGGCGAGCACGCCGGTGGCGACACGGGCAATGTCGTCGTTCGATGGCGGCGCATTGAGGCCGTCTCCGAACGGCGCCATCAACATGCCGAAATGTGCGGCCGCCGGCAGGCCGAGCAAATACATGAACGCGAAGATACCCGGATTGATATGGACAACGTCGACCGACGGCATCCAGCGATAGACTTGGTTCGAAAGCCAGTGCTCGCGGGTGATGACCGAGGAATGGGAAGGCTGCGGGGTCCATTGACTCATCAGTGCGACGACTTCGAGCCTGGCCTCTTCTGCCGCGACGGCGAACAGCATTGTGTTGTGCAGGAGATTGAGGCCGAAGGGCGGACAATGATAGGCGCGTTGGACGCCAACCATCGACGCCCTGAGATCTCGATAATCGAAAACATCGCCGATGAATAACTCAGCGCCCGCTTGTTCGAGTGCGGTTGCTCGGTCGTCCCTGCGCCGGACGAAGGCGCGCACGGGAAAACCCATTTGGAGTAACTGGTGAACGGCAGCGGTTCCGGTATGGCCTGCGGCCGCGGTGACGAGGATCTTCGGCCTATTCATGATCGTTCTCCTTAGATCGGTTAATATCGATATCTGTATATACAGTTATCATTGCGAATTTTTTGTGCGGTCAGGCGCAAGCCTGCTCAATCTTATCGAGTTCGGCCCGCATTTCAGCCCAGCGTTTCGATCCAATGGCATCGAGCATGTGCTTTTGTGCCCCGCGCCACAGGGGCAGCGCCGCAAGGTACGTCTTTTTGCCCAGCTCGGTGACCCGGATGACATGGACGCGGGCGTCGTCAGCCGCAACACTCTCGATCAAGCCCCTACCAACCAGGACCTTCAGATTGCGCGTCAATGTCGTTGCATCGGTGGCCAGCTTCTCGGACAACTCGCCGATGCTCGACTCGCCAAGCTTGTTGAGCGTTCCCAGCAATGCAAACTGCGTATTGCGTAGACCGGTCGGCTTCAACGCACCGTCATAGGTCTTGGCAGCCAATCGCGCGGCGCGGCGAAGCCGGTAGCACAAACAGTCCACTGTCTGCAGTTCGCTGTCGGATGTGCGGGTCTCGATACTCATCGCCCCTCTCTTGATTCGCGTTATTATATGTATATACAGATAATAACGCGCGTTCGAGCATTGTCAAGGATGCATTTGAGTCAGCGGGGACGCCGCCGCCGATGGGGCGGGAGGATGTCTGTTTCGCCACCCCGCCAACGGCGGTCGTACCGGTCATGAAATTACGAGATTTCGCCGGCGGCGGCGTCAGCCGTGGGCGCGCTTAGACAAGGTGTTTGGCTTCGTCGGGCCGATCGCGGAACAGATCGTCGAGTGGCATCGCCGGCGTCCCGTACCGGGCATATAGCAATGGCACGACAGTCAAATTGAGCAACGTCGATGTGATCAGTCCGCCGAGAATGACAACGGCCATCGGATGTTCAATCTCATGACCGGGAACCTCGCCGCTGATCGCCACAGGCAAGAGCGCCAAGGCGGTTGTCGTGGCGGTCATAAGAATCGGCGCCAAGCGCTCACGGGCTCCGCGAATCACCAACTCCGGGCCAAAGGTTTGGCCCTCCTCCCGTTGGAGATGCTGGTAGTGATCGAGCAGGAGTATGCCATTTCGAGCCACAATACCAAGCACCGCCAGGAATCCGACCAGGGAGCCGAGCGAAATGACACCACCGGTGACGAATGCCGCAATACTGCCGCCGACCAAAGCGGCGGGAAGGGTAATGTAAGCGAGGATAGTCAACCGCCAGCTCCGCAGCGACGCCTGCAGAATAAGAAGGATCCCGACCGCGGCGATTATGCTGGCGAACAGGAGCCGGCTCTGCGCGGCTTGGCGTTCGGTATATTCACCAAGCAGCTCGACGTGATAGCCGAGCGGGAATGTCATTCCGTCGAGCCGGGACAGGACTTCTTGCGCGACGGCGCCAAGATCGCGGTCGTTTACGTTGGCCTGAACGTCGATGCGTCGTGAGCTATCGTCCCGCCTGATGACATTTGGCGACGGAACGATCTTGACATCGGCGACATCGCTCATGCGCACGTAGTCGCCGTCGGGGGTATGGATCAAGGCGTCTTCGACATCCGTGAGGCTGTCCCGGAATTCCGGTTTCGACCAGACGATAACGTCATAAACTTGATTATCGAAATGCATGTCGCTGACTTCCTTGCCAGCGAAGATGAGTGACGCCGTCCGTTGGATGTCGCCGGGAACCAATCCTGCCTCGGCCGTCGCACCTTGGTCCGCGGTGACCTGAATCAAGGGCACGTCATCCTGCAATTCGACATGCAGGTCGACGAGGCCCTCGATGTCCCGCAGAGCTTCGGCGACTTTCCGTCCCTCGGCCCGCAACTGCCGGATATCCTCACCATAGATGCGCACCACGATGGCCTCTCCTGACCCGGTCAAAACCTCTCGGATCCGCTCCTTCAGGTAGGTCTGAACATCTCGATAGATCCCCGGATAGCCGTCCACCGTTTGCTGTATCCTGGCCAAGGTCTCATCGTAGTCAGCGGACGGGTCGACGCTGATCCAGTTTTCCGTGAAATAGATGCCGACGACTTCATCGGCGGCGATCGCGCGGCCAATGTGGGCGCCAAAATTACGGACGCCGGGTATCGCCCGCAGTTCGATGCTGGGCGGGACCGTGATCCGGTACATCTCCGGATGCGAGGTGCCGGGTTTGGTTAGCCAGTGCATCAGAAAATCGCGTTCCATGAACGACGGCAGGAGCGACTGACCGAGCATCGGCCAGATCGCGATTCCCGCTATCACGATGACACTGGCGGCCGCGAAGACACGACGTGGCACCTGGAGCATGCGGCGCAGTGCACGCTCATACCTTCGCTGCAGGAAGACGATCAGCGGTGACTCCCGCCGCTCGAGCGGAACACCGTCGAGCAGAATAAGCGCCAATGCCGGCGTTACCGTCATCGCCACCACCATCGAGGCCAGCAAGGCCAGCACATAGGATGTCGCCAGCGGGCCGAAAAACGACCCCGACAATCCGCCCATGAAAAACACCGGGATGACTGCGAACACGATGATCAGTGTCGCGAAAACGATGGCGCTGCGCACTTCGAGCGACGCCTCCAGAACGACCCGCGCGGTCGATACCGGACTCCCGGCACGCCTGTGCTGGCGCAGGCGGCGCACGATGTTCTCGATATCGACAATCGCATCGTCGACCACCGCGCCAAGCGCGACGACGAAACCGGCGAGAACCATCGTGTTGAGCGTTGCACCACTGAGGTAGAGAACGATCCCGGCAGCGACCAGCGACAACGGTATAGCCAGGGTGCTGATCAAGGCGACACGCCATTCGTAGAGAAAGGCGCCAAGCACAAGAACGACAAGTGCGGCACCAATCATGAGCGCCACGGTGAGGTTCTCGATCGACAGCTCGATAAAGGTCGCCGGACGGAAGATCTCGGTATCGATTTCCAGACCGGCCAAGGCGGGCGCCAACTCTTCGAGGGCCGCCTCGACGCCGAGAGTCACATCGAGCGTGTTGGACCAGGAGAATTTTTCGACGATGACCATCAGGCCCGGACCGTCGTTGATCACTGCGTCACCGATCAATTGCGGGGGCGCCCAAAGTACGTCGCCGATATCGCTCAACCGAAGAATATCGTCGCCGTCGTTGCCGCGGGCAGCGCGATTTTTGGTGCCGACGGGCAATCGGCCGAAATGTTCGGGCGTGAAGACCGGGGTCCTGAATTCTATGTCGAAGCGCTGGTTTGCCGAATCGACAAATCCTTCGACCTGCGTCGTCTTGGAGCTCGAGTATGGAAGCAACCCAACATCCAGGGCTTCCGACGTTTCCTTCAACACGTCGGGCAGATTGACCTCATGAATGCGCATGAGGTCAGGGTCGAGTTGCAGTTGCAACGCCTTCAGCCGCTCGCCGTAGAGCGCGACATTGGCGACACCGGGGACTTGCAGGAGGCGAAATCGCATCTTCCAATATGCGATCATCGACAGGTCCATGAGCGACATGTCCGGAGATGTCAGGCCGATCTTCATGACCCGGCTGGTCGCCGAAAGCGGCTGGAGCATGCGCGGCAAACTGGCCGACGGGGGCAGGTCGGCGGCCGCCAATTGCAGCCGCTCGTTGACCAGCTGGCGCGCATGGAGGATGTCGGTGCCACGCTCGAACAACATTTGGATCGAAGACAAACCGACCACCGACTTGGAACGCATGGAATCAAGCTCCGGCGTCCCGCGCAGGATCTGTTCGAGTGGAACGGTAATCAATTCCTCCACCTCGACAGTCGACATGCCGGGTCCCTCGGTCTGGATTTCGACCAAGGGCGGAGCGAATTCTGGGAAGACATCCACCGGCATGTCCCGTAGCCGGCCGGCGCCGAAGTATATCAAAGCGGCGGCCACGGCGACGACGATGAATCGGAACCGGAGACTGGAACCGATTATCCAACGGTACATTCTCGGAGGCCTCGCTGCGGTCCTAGAGCACGATGCGCCCTAGTGACCGACCTTGAACTCGGTTCCGTAAACCTCGACCGTCCCGACGGTGAGTACCTCGGTACCGATGTCCGGGCCCTCTTTCAAGACCGCCACATCGCCTTCGATGAAATCGACGACAACCTTGTCGCGGACAAAAACGAACGGCTCGGGGTTGGTGTATACCCAGGTGTTGCCGTGAGGATCGTAAATTACCGCACCGTAAGGCACGACCTTCTGCCGGGCGTCGCGGGACACCAACGGCACCCGGACGCGGATTTCCTGGCCGAGCGAGAGCCGGTCGGCTTTTTGCCGCGATGTAATCAGGTAGGTCAGCCATTCAGCGTCTTCGTCGACGTCGCTGTCATCCTCATCATCCACCAGTTCCGCCTCGATTTCCGTGGCCTCGTCATCGTCGTCATCATCATCGTCAAGCTCGATCAGGACCTCTGCGAGCTGTTCGGCGCCGAGCGAATTCAGGTCGCGGTGGCGGGGAACGCGAATCTCTATCGGGCCGCTCATCGCGACCTGCACCTCACCGATCGGTAGAGCTGGATCGGTTACGTCGTCGGCATCGCTTGAGTCGTCGGCTACCGACTCGAAGACATCGTCGCCAATCGACACAACTTCGCCTCGAATAACACGCCAACGCACGACCGTATCTTCACGCACTGGCGCCGTTTCGATGCGCAGCCGCTGAGCGGCCTTCTCGGTCAACGTTATGCGGTTTAGATTCGACCCGTCGATGGCTTCCACGGTGGCCGGATGCTTGAACGGTCCGTCCCTTTTTTCGCGCGTTGGCGTGATAACGGCCAGTCCAACAGCGATGACGATCAAGACGACGGCACAGGCCGCCCACACCTTCCAGGCGCCGCTACGCATTTGCCTTACTCCCCACGACCAAAGTGCTCTCCTCATCGATGTCGGGTGACCCGCGCGCGCCAAAGGCGGCAAAGAGGGCCGGGGTTAGGAACAGGCTGAGCACGGTCGACCAGAAAACGCCGCCGACAATCGCAACAGCCATTGGCGATAGGACTTCCAGGCCGGCGGAGTCGCCATAAAGAATGAGCGGAACCATGAGCAGGCTGCCGGCAACCGCGCTGATCAACATTGGGCTCAACCGATCTTGTGCGCCGCGTTCGGCAAGCGCACGACCGTCGGGCCAATTTTCATCCCGTTGCAAATGGCGGCAATGGGAAACCAGGAGAATGCTTTGCCGGGCGGAGACCGCTAGGACCGCAATAAGACCGACCAAGGATCCGAGATAGAGCGTGCCGCCGGTTGCAATCACTGCAAACAAACCTCCGGCCGCCGCGCCAACCATGGTTAGCGTGGCCGCAATCGCCATTCGCCAACTACCGAAACAAGCCTGCAACAACAGGACAATGCCAATCGCCGCCGCCACCGCGATGCTGACGAGGCGCGATCCCATATCGTGACGCTCCGCGTGCGCCCCCAAAAGGACCGGATGATACTCCAACGGGAAGTCGATCCGCGCCAAGGCGTCGCCGACGCCGCGGACAACGGAATCCATATCTCGGCCGGCGACCACGGCTGCGACATCGATACGGCGCGATACACCGTCGCGAAGGATGGTGCTCTTGCCGCCGGCGATGTCGACACTGGCTACGTCGGCAAGGCGGACGTGGCCGCCGTTTGGCGTGTCGATCAGCAGGTCACGGATTTCCGTCAGGCTATCGCGTGTGTTGCGATCGCCCCAGACGACCACATCGAACACCTTTTGCTGCTCGAAAAGGGCGCCGACTTGGAGGCCGGCCAACATCGTTCCCGCCGCCCGGCGAATGTCGCCAGGTTTCAGGCCGACACGCCCGGCGGCGTCGAGATCGACCTGAATCTCCAACTGCGGGCCGGTCCTTTCGATTTCCAGATCGGCCGCGGCGACCCCATCGATCTCGGCGAGTGCCTGACGAACTCTCTCGGCCTCAAGCACGAGCTTTTCATCTTCCGGTCCGTAAACGCGCACGGTGATGACATCGCCGGGACCGGCCAGAACCTGCTCGACGATTTCGCCCAAATAGGTTTTCACCTGCCCGTCGATACCGGGGTAGCCCGCCACGGTGTCGACGACAGCAGCCCGTGTCCTGGCATAGTCGGCGTTCGGATCGATCCGCAGCCAAAGCTGGCTTTCGTCGACATTGACGATCTGATCTCCGGTCACCGCCCGGCCGACATGGGCGCCGAGATTGGCGACGCCCGGAATCGACCTCAAATCAGAGCTCAGCAGCGTCATGATACGGATCATTTCGGGATGGGAGGTTCCGGTCGCCGCGCCTGTCGAAATCAAGAGGTCTCGCTGCTTGAACTCTGGGACCAAAGACAAATTGAGCAACGGCCATGATACGAAGCCGGCGACGGCGATGGTCGCGGCAACAACGGCGGTTGAAACCGGCGCGCGAATGGACCCGGCCAACGCCGCCGCGTAACCGCGCGCAAGCGGCCGAAGGAGTGGCGATTCGAGGTGCGCGGGCGAGGCATTGCGGAACAGCGTCAGGGCAAGTACCGGTGTAACCGTCAACGCGACCACCGTCGACGCAAGCAGCGCGAGCAGATAAGAGACGGCTAAGGGCGCAACAAAGCGACCGGTCATCCCGCTTAGGAAGAGAACCGGCAATATTGCAAGCACGACGACGAGCAATCCAAAAAAGAGGCCGCGGCGGGCACGCAGCGACGCCTCGACAATGATACTTGCGGTCGCCTTTCGGCTCGCCGCGCGGCGGTATTCGCGGATGCGTCGGACAATACTCTCCGTATCGGCGCAGGCATCGTCAATGAGCAGGACGAGCGCGGCCGACAACCCTGTCAAAACCATCGCGTTCAGCGCCGTACCCCAGAGACTCAGGACAACGACCGATATTGCCAACGACAGCGGAATCACAATCGCGGCGACCAGGGTCGTCCGCCAACTGAACGAACCGATCAGGAATACGAGAACGACGAGTATCGCACCGACGATCAGCGCCCGCTCGACATTTGCGAACGACTCATCGACGAAATCCGAAGATCTATAGATACCGGTATCGATCTCGATTCCGGGTAGGCCGAGGCTTAATTCTGCCAGCGCGGCCTCGATGCCCCGAACCACTTCCCGGGCGCTGGCATTGGGCAGCTTTTCGACGACAAGCAAAAGGCCCGGGCCGTCATTGACGATCGCGTCTCCGATAAGGGGCGGATGGGCTTCGACGACATCGGCGACTTCGCCAAGCGTGAGCTCCGACCGGTCCACTTTGACCGCGGCCAAATCGTCCGGCGTCGAAATCGGCAGCACGTGCCTGATCTCGAGCCTTTGGTTGGGGCCGTCGATCCAACCGCCGCTGCCGGGAAACGATGCCTCGAGGAAGGTCAGTGGCGATACCCACAAGGCGTCGCCCGCCGTCTTGATCACCTGCTCCAGGGTGACACCTTCGTCTCGCAGTTGCTCCGGGTCGACCAACACGTGAAGCTGACGCCGGCGCTGACCCCAAATCGAGACATTCGCCACACCGCTTACGCCCATGAGCTTGGGACGAATGGTCCACTGTGCCAGCACCGACATATCGATCGGAGAAACTTCGTCGGAAGACAACCCGACCAGCATCGCGCGGTTGGCCACCGAAAGCGGCTGCAGCATCACCGGCGGCTTGGCAACCTGCGGCAGCGCATAGGCGACGGTGAGACGCTCTTGCACCATTTGCCTTGCCCGGTAGAGGTCGGTTCCGGGCTCAAAGGTCAGGACAATCGATGAGAGACCGGGGACCGACGTCGATTCGATACGCTCGAGCCACGATGTGCCGGCGATCAAATCCTCGAGATTCAACGTCACCAAGTCCTCGACTTCGGCGGCGGAGAGCCCGAGCGCCTCGGTCTGGACCTCGATCTGAACGGCGCGGAATTCGGGCACGGCATCGACCGGCATATGCCGAAATTGATAGGCGCCGAATGCCATCGCCATGACGGCCAACGCGAGAACGAGAAACCGCGATTGCAGGCTGGAAACGGCAATCCAATGCATTGTTATCCTCAAGCGTCGTCACGAAGGGCAGAATCGCACCCTCGACAGGACCAATGGTCGGGCCGTACGTCCAGGGGCCGAAAAGCACTGCCATGCAGATTGCATGGATCTCAGCTGCCTCGGCTTGGCCTCACGGTACGATTGCCCTCTCGGCAAGAACGATACTTCCGATCCAACGCCTAAGGACGTGGCCGGCGGGCCCACCGAAATGTGGCGCCACTTGCAGGCGATAAAGTCAGCTTCAAACCTGCCGGGGGTCAGGCCCCCGTTTCGATTGTTATCTCCGACCCGTCCCAGGTGACATCGACATCGACCTCGACACCATCGGCATCGGTTCCTTCAAACTCGTAGATGACCGAACTGTCGTCTTTCACAGCCCGTTCGATTTCAGTCACATTCATTCCCGGGAGATACTTGTCGAGCGTCGCTTTGACCACCGCGGGCACAGCATCCATCGTCAAATGCTCCTCGAACTCGATCACTTCGCCTTCGTCATCGACATCGATACCGACCTTGCTGCCATCGGCGCGCGTGCCGCTCAAACCGTATTTCAGCCCGTCACCGATGTCCTCAACAAGAACGCTGTCGAAGGTAACACCTTCGGAGGCGTCATGAGCCGCATCCATGACCGTCTCAGGTACGTCCGAAAGCGACATTTCCTTTTCCGCGGCCTGTGCCGCAAAACCAACCATTGACGCTGCCGCAATAATCGCAATGACGCGCATTTCAACCTCCAGTTTTGTCCTTAACTGTATGAATGGCCGTTTGCCATTGGCGTGGTATCGTGGTGTTGGCATCTTGACTGCCGATGGTGCCGTTCGGCCATCGGCGAAAAAACTATACAGGATGGCCTTCCTCCAAGTCCAGGCAGCCTTTCATCAATTCGCGGTGGATTCCCGTTACCCGGGTGTTTTTCGATCACAACGCGGATCCCGGATTACGCAGGGTTAGCGAGTATCGGTAATTGAATCGCGAGATTTCTGCGGTGAAATCGTCAGCCGTGGGCGCGGTGGCGGTGGATGATCGCCTCGAGCCGCGCCCTGTCGACCGTGCCGCCGACGAAAAACACGACCACCAACAGGCCGACCGTGGCCAGGCAGCCGTCGACGAAGAAGGCCCGCGAAATGCCCGTCGGCAGCGTGGACGCCGTCACCGCGATCGCGGTGTTGAGGCCGAGGCCGATCGATCCACCCGCAACCTGTGCCATGTAGATGATCGCCCCGGCGAGACTCGACCGCGAGTCGTCGACGGCGGTGATCCCCGCGGTCGTGATCGAGGAGTAGAACAGCCCGATCCCGATGCCCACCACCACCATACCTGGGACCAGCGCGGTGTATGGCGTGTCTTCGGAAATCGTGGTGAGCAGAAACATGCCCCCAGCGAGGGCGGCGGCACCGGCGGAGACGACGACCTTGGGCCCGAGCCGGTTATAGAGCGGGCCCGCGATGAAGGAGGTCAGCGCGAACAGGCCCATCAGCGGCAGCAGCCCTACGCCGGCTTCGATGGCCGAATAGCCGAGCTGCTTCATCATGAATTGCGGCAGGTACAGGAAGGTGGCGAAGATCAGTGCGGCCATGAACAGCGTTGCGGCGGTCGCCGCGATGAAGCCGCGGTTCGCCATGACGTCGCGGGGAACCAGCGCGCGACTGCCGACGCGCCGCTCGACAAACAAAAAACCGGACAAGGCAAGCGCGGCGACCACGAAAAAGCCGATGATGCGTGGATCGAGCCAGCCATAATCGGCACCCTTGTCCAGCGCCAACAGCAATGCCAGGAGCCCGACGGACAGCACGGCGATGCCGCCGTAGTCGATCTTGCGTTCATCCGCGGATGTCGCCGCCTTGCGAATGACCCACCAAGTGGCCAACACGCCGAAGAGGGCGATCGGCAGGTTGAGGAAAAAGATCCATCGCCAGCTCGCGAGATCGGTAAGCGTACCGCCGATCAGCGGACCGACCGCGTTGCCGAAACCGGCCGCACCGATGATGACGCCGCCCGCCAGACCGGCCTTGCTCTTCGGCAAGAGCCCGTAGGTCATGCCGAGGACCGAAGGCCACATCAGTGCGCCACCGATACCCATGCAGAAACGCGCCGCAAGCAGCGTGCCGACGTTGGGGGCGATTCCCCCGATGAGGGAGAAGACGGCGAAGGTCGCGGCGCCAATGGTGAACACCAGGCGTTGGCCGAACATGTCCGCGAGCCGGCCGCCGGTGACGATCAAGACACCGAACACCAGCGTATATCCGTTTATGACCCACTGCGCGGTGGAAACATCAACGTTCAGCTCTTTCTCGATCGCCGGGATCGCCACCGAGAATGCGGTGAAGTCATTGGCGACGACGAAGATCGCGATCGCCATGGCGAAAAGCCCGAGGAACGTCTCTTTGCCGAGTTTGTCGCTGTCTATTGTCGCGTCGGGCCGGTCGTCGGTCATCACGCCCTCATGGTCGTGTAGACATCGCGCCGATCATGAAACGGTTGGGCGCCACGGTCCGTTGGAACTGATCGACTGCGTCCGGAAAAGTCGGATTTCGGCGAACCGTATCCGGAAGATGCCAATGCCGACCGTCGATATCTAGGTGCCATTCGAGACCCTAGCGGCAGCGGCAGCGGTATTCAACGATCGATGGCGCGGTAAGAAAATCCACGGGCCGCAAAGCTCGCGTTCCTCGCCTCGCAGGCGCTGGAACGTCGCGATCAGCTGTGGCGCGTGAAGTGTATCAAGACGTAACCGGCCGCGTCGCAGTCGCCGAAGCTCTTCGGGCGCGGCTTCGCCATGTCGGGGGCATTGTCGCAAACGGTCAGCGTGTCCCCGACCCGTTCGTAGATGCCGAGCCAGATTCCGGCGAGCGTCTCGGTCTCGTTCTGGTCAAACCGGATGGTCGGCGGCTCGGCGCTGGCGTCTACGCTGAAGCTTCCCCCGTAGAGCAATTCGCCTTCCTTGGTGATTCGAAACCGGCCGCCCGTGAGGCTCAGTCGTTGGCCGACGATTTTCGGAACGGCCTCGCCCGCGATCGTCGCGCCATGGGCGAGCCATGTCCCCTCGAGCTTCGAATCCGCGGCAGCGGTGCCGGTCGCTTCCGCTGCCGACGCCGTCAGCGCGACACCTAAACCGCGGGCGACCTTTGCCCAACGTGCCATCCGAAGCCTCCCGAAGCCGCGAGATCTGCCTCGCCCGAACAAGAGTATCAGACCGCCCCCTGCAACGGCAAGTCGTGGCCGGGCATGACAGCTATGACCCGCTGATCCGATTTTGTTCATTCCACGAAATCGGCTCGCGCTTGCGATCGAGCGTGGAATGGGCTCGACTGCGGGTCCGCGGAGGGAGTTCCGAATGAACAAAGAGACAATTCATACGGCCGCCGATCTTGTTGAGGTTTCATATCGTCCGGATCTCGGGGCCGTTTATCTGAAATGGTTCAGCGAAAACGATGAAGGAACGCGGGTAAGAGACGCCGTCCACGCCGCGCTCGCCTATGTGCGCGCGCGCCATGTCGAGAATTGGCTGGCCGATGTATCGACATCGCCGCGCGGGCTGTCCGACAAGGATCAGGAGTGGGTCAGCGGCGACGAATTCAGTACCGCCATATCCGATTCCCGGCTGCGGAAATTCGTCCTGATTCCGCGGCTGCCGCAGACCGGCCGGGACGTGAGCTGGCATTCCGACTGGGAAGCCAACACGCTGGCCAAGTTCGGCGATCACATCACCGCCAAACTGTCGAGCGATTGGGACGATATTCGAGCCTTCTTTTTGGACTGAATTTTTCGCGGCCAAATCGAGATCGCGACCGGCCTTCGCCATTACGGCCAATCACAGGGAACCCAGACCATGAACGAAGCGATGAACCCGAAAACGATCCACCCGCCTTTGGCCCCCTACACCCACACCGTAAGGGTGCCGCCCAATGCCGAGTGGCTGGCGATTTCCGGACAACTCGGCGTGGACGCGAAGGGCCGGCTCGCCGGCGGCGCCAAGCGGCAGGCCGAGCAGGCGTTTCGCAACATCTTGGCCTGCCTCAAGGCCAACAAGATGGCCAAGGCGCACCTGGTCAAGCTCAACGTCTATCTCACCGATTCGCGCTTTATCGCGGATTATCGCGCGGCGCGTCAAAAAGTGCTGGGCGACGGCGCGCTACCGGCCTCGACCTTGGCCATCGTCGACGGCCTGGCGGCGCCGGACTATCTGGTCGAAATCGAGGCCTGGGCCGCGAAGCCGTGACTTCGGCATCTCCACCGCGCCGCGTTGTCGGCGCCCGGCGCCCTTTAGCCTTCGAGCACCGACAGCAGGACGCTCTCGATCATCTGCCCGCCATGGGTGCTGAACTTGCCGCCGCCGGCACGCGCCAATTCGGCGAAGAAGCGGTCGTCGCCGTCGCCGAAATGACGGTAGGACGGGGTCGACACGAATAGCACCGACAGCGTCCGCCGCGGCCCGCTGCGCGCGAAATTGCGCGCCAGATTGAGCGTCGCCGCCTCCTCTTCGCGATGGGGCGCGGCGTCGCCGATGACGATGATGGCCTGCTTGGCGCCGGAGCGGAGCGCCATCGACAGCGCCTGCTGGAGCCCGGAATAGACCGCCTCGCGCGGCGTGTAGCCGCCCCGGATGGGCGGTTTCAGGCCCGAAATGAAATCGTAGATCACCCCGGCCCGGGTCGCCGTCGGCGTCGGCGACAGGTCGCGGACCACCCATCCCGGCCTGAAATCGTAATCGCGGTACGCCACCACACCGACCCGCAGCGAATCGACCAGCCGCTCGAGGATTCGGACGATCCCGCCGATCGATAGGCTGAGATCCCGGAGCACCGGCTTCATGCTCGCCGTGGTATCGACGACGAAGACAAGGTCGAACTGGCCGACGATCTTGCGGTTGGAGGTTACCTCCTGGTCGTCGGCGCGTTTAGTTGCGCGCGCCGCCCGTGCCTCGGCCGCCTTGGCCTGGGCGCGGAGCGCGGCGACCGCATCCTGCTGGCTGGCGGCCTGGGCGCGGAGCGCAGCGGCGGCGGCCAGCAACTGATCGGCCGAGCGGCCGTCGGCCGCGGCGCCCTTGCGCAGCGCTTCGGTTTCCGATTCGGCGCGCTCGATGTCGGCGCGAACGTCGGCGATATCCGCGTTGGCGTCGAAGCTGCGTTGGTAATAGGGCATCAGCATGACGACCAGCAGGACGAACACCCCGGTCGCCATGGCCAGCAGGTCCATCGCCGACAGGTTGAATACGACCAAGCTTCGATTGCGCCGTCTCATAAGGCCCTCGGCCGCCGCCTACCGCGTATCGGCCAAGCGGCTGACGGCCAGGCGGACGCGGCCGGCGGTCAGATGCTGGCCGTCCTCGACGACGACCGGCTCGAACGGCGACAGCGCGCGGCCGTCGAGCCGCGTCCCGTTCAGCGAATTGACGTCCTCGACGAGCAGGCCGTCGGCGCTGCGGCTGAGACGGAAGTGGCGGCGCGACACGCCGGGATCGTCGATGACGTATTCGCACAACATTGGATGGCGGCCGATGGCGACACCGGCCTCGGCACGGGACAGCTCGGTTTCGCCGATGGTAATTTCTATTGCTTGCCCATCCGCGCTTTCGCCCGACAGGCACCAGCCCCATTCGAGCTCGTGACCGGAATCGAAATCCGTCGCTACCATGTCTTCTCCTTTCCCGCCTTGCGCCTGCTACGATTCGAGGACCGACAGCAGGACGCTTTCGATCATCTGGCCGCGGTGGACCACGAAGTCGCCCCGGCCGGCTTCCGCCAAGCGCTTGAAGAACGCCGCGCCGGGAGCGTTCCGATTGCCCGTATAGATCGTCGAGATGCTGCGCGACTTGCCGTCGGCGCTGCGCTGGGCGCTGAAATCGGCGGCCAGCTCGAAGGCCTCCTGCCAATCGACGCGGTGGCTCGGCGCGTCGCCGATGACGATGAGCCGCGCTTCCGCCTTCGGCCGCCAGTTCATGCCGAGGCCGACCTTCATCGCCGCGGTCACCGGCTCGGGTTTGTCGCCGCCGCCGCCGGCGCCCAGTTTCTCGACGAAACCCTGGATCGCACGAATGTTCGAACCGTTCATCGGCGTCAGCGCGAAGGCCTGGGTGAAATATTCGTCGCCATAATCCTTGAACGCCACGAAGCCCGCGTTCAACGACGGCGCCAGCTTGTGCAGGACACGAATGATCCCGAACAGATTGACTTGGATGTCGCGCAGCTCCTCGCCCATGCTCCCGGTGGTGTCCATGACGAAGACGAGGTCGAGGTCGGGAATGACGAAGTTGCCCTGTCGCGGCTGCGGTGGCGCCACTTTCTGAGCCTCCGCGCGCGCCCGTTCGAGGGCAATATCCCGCGCCTGCGCCGCCGCGCTCATTCCCGACTGGGCCAATTCCAATGCGTGTTCCGCCTCCTGCATGGCGGCGCGTGCCTCGGCCATGGCGTCGGCCGATTGATCCGAATACAGCCGCATGTCTTCCATTTCTGCCTTGGCCGAGCTCAACTCGGCGACCGCGCCCTCCATCTCGATGTCCTGGGACGGCTGCTTGAGGTAGTAGGGAAACAACAGAATCGCCATCAATATGAAGACGCCGAGCGCCGAGGCAAACAGGTCGAGCGCGGATATGCTCAATGCTTCGAGGGTTCGCCGCGGCGGCGCCAGCATGACGGTTATCCCGAATAGAGCCGGTTGATGAGGTTATCGAGGCAGTATTGACCGACCTCGTTGAGTGCGCCCTCTTCGCGCGCCTGGACGACATGCTGGACCAGCACGATTATCGACGACATGACCAGGGCCAACAGCGTCGTGTTGAAGGCGACGGCGAGCCGCTTGGTCAGTTCGGCGAGCAGGGTCGGATCCTGAAGGTCGACCTGGCCGGCGAAACCGAGGGCCAGCGAAATGCCGATCACCGTGCCGATGAAGCCCAGGCTCGGGATCACCCAGACGATATAGCGGATCATGCTGTAACGCAGGTCGATCTCGTGCAGGAACAGTTCGAGGCTGGAGTTGAGCAACGTGCTCGATTGCTCGACCGAGCCGCTGGCCTGGAACTGCAAGACGACCCGTTGGATGAGCCGCGGCAGGAAGCGCCCCGACGCCGGACCGTCGGACATCGACGTGGCCCGCGCGCGGGCATAGATCTGGCGCAAATCCGGCGCCTGCAACACGGTGCTTTCGTCCTCGGGCAGGTAGCCGGCGGCGAGTTGGCGACGCTCGTCGCGCGCCTCGCGCCAACGCACGAACAACTCGCCGAAGCCGACCGCGAACACCACCCACATGATGTTTTGAACCGTCAACGGATAGGTTTCGCGACCGAGGTCGAGCAAGATCGCGGCCCAGGTCGGCGACAGCACCGTCTGCATGCCCCAGATCGCGGCGACCGCCAGCAGCACGCACAATATCAACACGACCGGATAGGAAAAAACCCGCCGCACACGCGGCCGGGCACGCGCCGCGGTGGCCGTAACCGATCCGTTTTCCGCGGCCAAGCCTAGAGCCTCCGGCGCACGATTTCACCGGTGCGCGGATCGCGCGCGACCGGGCCGCGGGGCCGCGGCGTCGCCTTCCCGGCCTCGTCGCGATACCCCCCGCTGCCACCGCCTTCCTCGACGGTGATCGGGCTGAGCTTGGCAAACAGCGAATTCAGCGTGCATTGAAACGAACCGAGCCGCAAAGGCTGGTCGGGATGCACGAAGCTTTGGCGGGTTTCCTCCCACACCTCCTTGTCGTCCTGCATGCCGACGACGCGCCAGGTTCCGGTTTCGGTACCGCAATCGGTGACGTAGTAGCGTCCGTCGCGGGTCACCACGATCTCCATATGCCGGCGCGCCACCGAACCATCGGCGACGACGATATCCGCATGGGAACTGCGGCCAACGATCAGTGTCTTCAATCCGCGTATCCTTCGTTCGTCATTTCGCAATCTCACCGTGCCGCGTCGGATTCCGTGGTTTCCATTTCGCCCTCTTGAACCTGCGGCTCGCGGTTGCCTTCAATCACGTTGTCCTTGAGCGTGGCGGTGCTGCCGATGCCCAGGGCGACGCCATGGCCCCGGTTCTGCTTGATGACGTTCTGGCTCAGCTCGCCTCCGGCACCGCCGAGCACGGCGATGCCATGCTCCCTGTTGTCGCGGATCTCGTTGCCTTCGAAGGCCGGCGTCGCGCCGGTGGCGATAATCACCCCCGACAGGCGGCTGCTGACGATCTGGTTCCCGGCGAACCGGCCGCGAGCGCCTTCGTAGACGAAGATACCCGCCTCCCCGGCCGAGCCGACGCGGTTTTCGACGACGATCGGGTTGGCGCCGCCGCGGACTTCGATGCCCGAGGCCTTGCCGGCGACGATCACGTTGTCGGCATAGCCGCCGCTGCTGCCGCCCTCGATCACCAAACCGCCTTGTCCGCTGCCCTCGATATGGTTTCCCGATACGGTCGGCGCCGAACCGCCGCGAACCTTGATCCCGGCCTTGCCGCTGCGCTCGATACGGTTTCCTTCGATGGCGCCGCCGGACCCGGTCTCGATCAAGATGCCGACGCCGTCGACGTCGCGCATTTGGTTGCCGCGTATGGCGGCGGCTCCGCCGTCGCGCAGGCGCATGCCGGTGCCTTTCCAGTTGGCGATCACATTGTTCGCGACCTCAACATCGCCGAAGGCGAGATCGATGCAGGGACTCGTGCCATCACCGCCTTCGAAAGTCAGCCCGTCGATGATCCCGCTGCCGGCGGACACCAGGAGACACCGGCCGGCCGGCGGAATGATCATGACCGGCTGGCCTTCTATCGACTCGCCGATCAGGCTGATCGGCTTGTCGATGGTCAGGCTTTCGCGGTAGATGCCCGAGCGCACGCGGATAACCGATCCGGGCCGGGCATTTTCGATCGCCTCGGCGATGGTCGCCGCGTCGGCGCTGCCGATCGCATCGACCGTCCACTCCGTCTTCGACCACCAGCGGTAATATTCCCAGCCGAACCACCCGCCGGCGGCGATCGCGGCAACGACGACCAAGGTGAGAAAAACGCGACCGCCGCCGCCGGACCGATGATGCCGCGTGATCTCCGGAAGCGGTGCACGGCTCGACCGGTCCCCCGGGGTGGCGGTGAGCGCGGGGACGCGGACCTCGGCGGCCTCGGGCTCGTCCGCAATCTCGACACGAATCGTCGACGGAAAATCGTCGCTGGCGGGGAGTTCGACAGTCTCCTCCTGCGCCCGGCGCACGACGTTCGAAAGCGTCGTCACCTTACCGTTATCGGACGGCGCGTCCACGGTCGAAATCGCGTCGCGCCAAACCTTGACAGCGACCGGCCGGCTATCCGGTGCCAACGCCAAGGCACTATCGATCACGGCGGCGAAAGACGGCGAGCATTGCTCGGCGTCGAGGCCCTCGAGCAGTCTCGATTCGGTACGCTCAGTGGCGTCGGGTGCCGCTTTCCCGGTCAGCAGGCTATAGGCAATGGCGGCAACGCTGTAGAAATCGGTCCACGGACCAATCTGCGCATCGAGCGAGTACAGTTCCGGCGCGGCATAACCCGGCGTGACATCGACGAAGGATCGCACGACATCCATTTCCGCCGGCACCTGGGCCGCTTCGAAGTCGAGCAGCACCGGCGAGCCGTCGGGACGAACGAGGACGTTCGACGGCGACAGATCGCAATGAACCAATCCGGCCGCGTGTACGACCTCGAGCGCGTCGAGGATGCGCAGCATGAGATCCCGGACCGTGCTTTGCGCGATGGCGCCGCCGAGAACCGGGATGATCCGGTCCAGGGTAATTCCGTCCTCGCGGTCGAGTACGATGTAAGGCAATCCGGCCACCGTCGACGTCCCCACCATGCGCACCAAGCCGGGGTGGCGGATGCGGCCCAGGGTCTGCGCTTCGCGACGAACCGCTTCCTGGCTGTCCGGATCCGGACGCGAAAGCCGGATCACAACGGGATGATTGTTATGGCTCTCGATGCCGGAATAGGTGAAGGCGTGCGGTGCCTGGCTGATCTGCGCGTGAACGAGATAGCCGTTCAGCTGTTGGCCCGGCGACAATACGACGTGCCGGGGCGGCAGGCCGCTCGGGGCGGATGAGGAGGAGATCGATTTTTCCACCGACATTTACCAGATCCAAACAGGCCTAATCGGATCTGCTCGGCATCGTGGTCGAGGAGATCTTTGGAATCTTCTTCGCCGTCGATTGTGTCGTCGATTTGGCCGGGTTTGGCAAGGGTGGTGGTGACGTTGCGGCGGGCTCCGAGCGCGCCACCACGGAGGGCGCCGTTTCCGCGGGCGGCGTAAGCGGCGGCGACGGCAGGGGCGTCACCCGCACCTCGGACTCGGATGGCGTGGCGACCAGAGGCGTCGGACCGCTGCTCGGCGGTGCCGTTTCCTTCAGCATCCAGCGCCCGTCCGCCTCTCGGCAGCCGGTCCCCGTTTCGCTTAATGGCTCCTGGCCCGATCGATCCGTCGTCCGCGTATAATCGCGGCACGGCGACCCGTCGCCGAGGAAGAATGTCCGCGTCACCACGATCGTTCCCGAATTTCCGGTCCCCGGATTGGTCCAGGCTATCGGCGAACCCGTGGGCTCGGTCTCGAGAGCATCGGAAACCTTGGCGAACAGAAACGGCACATCGTTGAAATCGTCGGTCGCCGACGCCGGCACGACACGCGCAACGACGGCAACAGCTAAAATGATGGTTGTGGCCCGAATCGCGGTCATGCCTCTACCTGCCTTCAGCCGCGGGTTCCAGCCCAATGTTACCCGATGTATTCGAACCGGGAAACCGGGCTTGACCCCTGTTTGCTCACACCTTCTTTTGTGAGTCGGCCCCGCGGAAGCACCGACCGCGGTCACGCAGACAGACTTGCGGTCCCGCCCCACACCGGACCGCTTGCGCCTATATCTAGGGAGGCCGCGGGACCGGGCCAACAAAAAAGTGACGCCGATCATTTAACTATCTGAAAATTAACGATATATACCGCGGGTGCCGCACCGCATGGACGGCCGCGGACCGGCACCCATGATCGGGCTCGATAAACCGGCGCCCGTCTCCTAAACTGACGCCGGTGGTGCCGGCGCCGAATAGACCAACGCGACGCGGAGATCGAAATGCCACGATTGACAGGTGTTATCCTAAGTTTGGCCGTCATGTCTCTTGTCGGTGGCTGCGCCGATTTGGTTTGGGAGAAGCCGGGCGTCTCGCAGGCCCAGACGCAGGCTGCCATCGATGAATGCAGCCAGCATGCGAACAACGAGGCGTGGCGCGATCAATGGATCGACAACTGGCCGCCGCCCTTTTACGATTCAAGCTATATGCCGCCCTACTACGGTGTCGGCGCGGTACCCTTCTGGCACGGCGGGCCGGACGCCTTCGAGCAGGAGGAGGATCTGACCCGGTTCTGCATGCATTCCAGGGGCTATCGGCTCAATGCGGTTCGCTCGTGAGCGGCCGCGAATTCGCCCTGACCACTCCCTGTTATCGAACGGGAACCTGCAATTGGGGCGGCGATGAAATTCTATGATTGCAGTACCGCGCCGAGTCCGCGGCGCGTTCGAATCTTCATCGCCGAGAAGGGCATCGAGATCGAAACCGTCGAGGTCGATTTGCGCGCCGGCGAACATCTCGGCGACGCCTTCCGCGCCGTCAATCCGCACTGCACGGTCCCGACGCTCGAACTCGACGACGGCACCACGTTGTGGGATTCGAATTCGATCTGCGTCTATCTCGAGGACGCCTTTCCGGTGCCCAATCTTATGGGGCAGGACGCGCGGGAGAAGGGCGTGATCGCATCGTGGAACCGGGCAATGGAATGGGACGGCTTCGGGCCGGTGGCGGATGTCCTGCGCAACAGCGCTAAGGGGTTCGTCGACCGCGCCTTGACCGGGACCGTCAATCACCCGCAGATCCCCGAGCTCGCCGAACGGGGACGGCGGCGGGTCAAACACTTCCTTGCGGAACTCGACCGCCGCCTCGCCGCCAGCCCCTATGTCGCCGGGCCGCGTTATACGATCGCCGACATCACCGCGATCGTCGCCGTCGAATTCGCCGCTTGGATCAAGGAGGGGATTCCTGCCGACGCCGGCCACCTGAAGGAATGGCACGACCGCGTCGCCGCCCGCCCCGGGGTGGTCGCCTAGGGCGGGCGCGGAAACCGGCGCTGACCTCTTGTCATGCGTCGAAGAGCAACTCCGCGTTTGGGAATCTGACTGTTTCCCGATGGCACCGATTCAAAGAGGACAGTGCGAAATGTTGCCCAATTTTCTCTTCGTCGGGGCGCGAAAATGCGGTTCGACTTCGTTCTATCAGGCCTTGGATCGCCATCCCGATGTGTTTGTGTCGAACAAGAAGGAAACCAAGTTCTTTGTCTCAATGCGCGAGTACATGCGCGGCCCCACCTTTTACGAGGCGCGCTATTTCGACCTCTGGCGCGGCGAAATGGCGGTTGGCGAGATCGATCCCGAGATCATCGACGCCGCGGATGCCCCCGAACGTATCCGCTCCGTGCTCGGCCACGAGGTCAAATTGATCTTCAGTTTCCGCCACCCGGTGGAGCGCGCTTATTCCCACTACCTACACAATTTCGCCCGCCTCGACGAATTCGACAGCTTCGAGCAGGCGCTGCAGCACGATGACACGCGAACCCTCCCAGCGTTCCGATATCGCTGGACCAGCAATTATGCGCGCGACCTGGAACGGTTCCTCAACGTCTTTCCCCGGGAGAACTGTTTGCTCCTCATCTTCGAGGAGCTCTTCGGCGCCGATCGAAACCGCCATTTTGGGTCGGTGCTCGAATTTCTCGGCGTCGCGGCGGCGGACATCGAGCCAACTCACGAAATGACTCGATACTTGCCCAAGATTCACGTCGCCGAACGAGCCGGCTCGGTGCGCGGAAATTACGTCGATCGGCAAAACCAAATAGCCTTTGGCGAATTTTCCGTCGACCACGGCGATATCGTCATCGAGCAGCCCCGGATCGGCTTGAAGGTGCTGAAGGCGCCCTCGGAAGCGACCCGGTCCGCCCTTCGCCGGCATGCCGAAATCGCCCCGCCCTTGGAGCTCGACGAGGGCGACCGCAAACGCCTGTTCGACACCTACTTTGCCGATTATGTGCCGGAATTCGAACGACTTATCGAAAGGAGGGTCGACCTTTGGAGGGATTGATTTGGCCCGCGCAAAACCTGTCGGCACCCGCGCAGCGGTTCAGTGATTTGTATCTGCGTTCGGTTCCGCTGCCCCATCTCGCCGACAATCTGGCCGGTGCGGTGGCGGCGTTGGCGGAAGGCGGCGACCGGAAGGATCCGGCGGATACGATTCGCGGCCTGGAGCTCGGTCCTGGGTGGCAAGGAGTGCCTAGCGGTAGGTCCGACGCACTCAAGAATGTGGATGTCGGAGACCCGCGGTCGGCGCAATTCTTGACGGGCTACGCCCGCGTCAAGATGGAACAAGGCTGCTGGTCGGATGCCGTGCGGGCCCTCGGTAAGGCGCGCCGGATGGCGCCCAATGAGGCCTGGATCCACAACACCTACGGTTATCTTCATCTGTTCCAGGAAATGCGTCCCGCGGCGGGCAAGGCGTTCCGCCGCGCGCAACATTTGGACCCTCGGGGAAAACAGGGCCGGGCTGGCCTACGGGCCATGGAGGCGATGAAATTCAGCTTTCCGGCGGAGCGCCACGCGATCGGGCCGTTGCGGCGGGCGCGGCGCGTGGCGGATGAACGGCTCAATCTGGTGTTCTTCTTTGCCGGCCCGTGGCGCGCGCCATCGCATGGTCTCGATCTTCGGACGTTGATGGGTCCGGTTTTCGATCTTGCGCGCCGGCATTGCCCCGGCGCCCGGATCATCCTGCTAACGGATGAAACGACGGAACTCTCGGGCGACCTCCCGATCGACAGGATCATCCGCCAGCCCCTGGACTTGCGTTTCGGCATCTACGAGCGCATGCGGGCGCAACATGACTATCTCTGCTCATCGGCGCGCGACGCCGACACCGCGTTCCTGGATCTGGATGTGGTCCTCAATCGCGACCTGCGGCCGATCTTCGAGAACGAATTCGACATCGCGCTCACCTACCGGCGCTGGCCCTATCCGCAACACCCCTTCAATGCCGGGGTGATCTTCGCCCGTCGTGGCGCCCAGGCCGCGGCATTCTTCGAGGCCGCGCTCGCCTGCTACCGTTCGATCATCCGCCCGCGTCGCGGTAGGAATCGGGAGCACGGCGACCTGCGCGAATGGTGGGGCGACCAACTGGCCCTCGGCGCGCTCATCGACTGGCGGTTCTTTGCCGCCAATGGGCCCAATGCGATCTCGGTAAATGGGGCCACGGTCGGCTTCTTCCCCTGCCGCAGCCACAATTTTACACCGCTCGGCGAGGTCGACCTCGACCCAGACCGGTTGTCGGAGGTTTTCCTCCTGCATTTCAAAGGCGATTCCAGGCCGCTCCTACCGCGCTTTCTGAAAGCCTGCGCGCCGAATACCTGATTTGATGGCCTGAAGTGTTGCGATAACGCCCGGTCCCGTGGGGTCGTAAGGGCGGGTCGCCAAGCGGTCGCGCGGTGTTACACTAACATTCGATCTAATTCGCTTGCTCGAAGGACGCCGCCGGCGTGCCGCTGTTGTGAGGATATGACACGATGATACCGGTAAGACCGCTGGCTATTCTGCCGACCCACGAAGTAACGAACATGCCGCCGCATCTCGGCGATCAGGATTTGTGGGGCAGCGATAGGGCGCTGCGCGACGGCGTCGCGCGAGAGGGCGGCGGCTGGGCCGAGGAAAAGCTGGCGGCTTTCGGCAAAATCACCGGCGCCGCCGAGATCTTTGAAAAGGCCGATTTCGCCAATCGGCACATCCCGGAGGTCAAGCCCTTCGACCGTTACGGCATGCGCATCAACCAGGTCGAGTTTCATCCCGCCTATCACGACCTGATGAAGGTCGCGATCGAAAACGAAGTACCCAACTTCGCTTGGCGGCATGCCGAATCCGGGTCTCAAGTGGTGCACGCGGCGCTCACATACATGTTCAATCAGGCCGAGGGCGGCGTGCTGTGCCCGATGGCGATGACCTACGCCGTGGTGCCGTCGCTGCGCACCACTCCATCTGTCGGAGACGACTGGATCCCGAGATTGCTTTCGACCTCCTACGACCCGCGCGATATCCCGGTGAGCGAAAAAACCGGGGCGACCATGGGCATGTTCATGACCGAGAAGCAGGGCGGTTCGGACGTAAGGACCAATTCGACACGCGCCGAGGCGGTGGGTGAGTCCACGGGCCCGGGTGCCGAATACCGGCTCACCGGCCACAAGTTCTTTTGCTCGGCGCCGATGTCGGACGCCTTCCTGACGCTGGCTTACACCGATGTCGGGCTATCATGTTTCCTGGTCCCGCGTTGGATGCCGAATGGCGAGCGCAACAACCTCTTCATCCAACGCCTCAAGGACAAGCTCGGCAATCGCTCCAATGCGTCCTCCGAAATCGAGCTTCAGGACACCTGGGGCGTCATGGTCGGCGAGGACGGCCGGGGCGTGCGCACGATCATCGATATGGTTCAGGGCAACCGCATATATTGCTGCGTCAGTTCCGCCGCCTTGATGCGCCAGGGCCTGGTCCAGGCGCTGCACCACACAGCGCACCGGACCGCGTTCCAGAAAAAACTCGTCCAGCAACCTTTGATGCGCAACGTGCTGGCCGATCTGGCCGTCGAGGCCGAGGCGGCGCTCGCCCTGGCCCTGCGTATCGCCCGCGCGCTCGACGAAGCGGCCGAGGACGAAGCCGCCGCCGCCTTGGCCCGCATCGGGACCGCGGTGGCCAAGTATTGGAACTGCAAACGCGCGCCGGGCCACGTCTTCGAGGCGATGGAATGTCACGGCGGCCCCGGCTACATCGAAGACTCGATCATGCCCCGCCTCTATCGCGAGGCGCCGGTCAACAGCATCTGGGAAGGATCGGGCAACATCATGTGCTTGGACGTGCTGCGCGCGATGCAGCGCGAGGATGCCGCCCTCCCCGCCTTCCTCGCCGAACTCGATGCCGCGCGCGGGGCCAATGCCGCCTTGGACGCCGCCGCCGACACGCTCAAGGATGAACTCGCCCGGCCCGAAGACTTGGAAGTGCGCGCTCGGGGCGTCACCGAAATGATGGCGATCGCGCTTCAGGGCGCGCTGTTGGTGCGACATGCGCCGGCGGCGACGGCGGACGCCTTCTGTGCCTCGCGTCTTGGAACGCGCTGGACCGGTGCCTACGGCGCATTGCCTGCCGGCGTCGATTTCGCCGCCATCATCGACCGGGCATCGCCTGCAACCAATCGATGATCCGCCTCATGCGATGCTTTGTCATGCGCTCCGGCGCTTTGATAGAAGGAATCGAACGAACAATACGGCCCACGGGATTCCGAATACCAATAAGACGACCCCGCCTTCACCCGAAATTTCCTTAATTAGGTACGGGATCGAAAAATTATTTTGGTCATCAATGCTCGCGCCGAGCATCATGAAAAAAAAGAACCCGGAGTAGACATAGAACCAAATATTGCCCCGCGCCTTCTTGGGCGCGACGTCGTCCTCCTTCGATTCAACGGCTCTCCGCTCGATTTCCTCTTCGGTCAGGTCGATGAGCCTGTCCAAGCGCGTGCGCGCCGCCTGCCGCCGACGCTCCAATGCTTCGTCGTCGTCTAAAGAGGACGCCACCTCCAACCAGGTTGAAATGAATTCTACTTCGGATTTCGCGAGTTCTATTCTTCTCAAGGACCTCGAAACGGCATCCCGGTTCTTGAACCAGGTATATAGAACGCCGAGTATTCCCGGAACGGCGCCAACAAACGCTCCTAACAGACCGAAGAGGGCGAGGTTTATTCCTGGTTCGGACATAGCCGAACCACCATACCAGCATACCGATAGTGGATTAAGCCCGCATGTCTTGGGCGACTTCCCAATCGTTCTGGAATATAGGCAGGAGGTTCATCCTTGCAGCAATCGACGCCTCGTTCGCCGGCCGGCCGGATTCGCGAAGCCAATCGAAAGATCGTATAGTTTCGCCCAGCCTCTTGATGACGGGTAAACCATGTACGGCCGGGACGGATAATGCGGGACGATTGGCGCAAGGCCGCCATCGACGGCGATGGCGAGGTCATCGAGCGTCTGCTCGCCGAGGGCACCGACATCGATTGCCGCGACCGCTACGGCCAAACGGCGCTGATGTTGGCGGCTCTCCATGGCCGGGAGAAGGTGCTGTGCCTTCTGGCGGACCGCGGCGCCGACAAGGACGTCACCGCCAAATACGGGCTCAGCGCCCTCATGCTGGCGGTACTAAACCGCCATTCCGGGGTTGCCGAGTATCTCGTCGATGCCGGCGCCGACACCCGATTGCGCGGCAGCGGTGCGCCGGGCTTCGCCGACAAGACGGCGCGCCAGTTGGCCGAACATGGCGGGCTGGCGGACCTCGCCGCCCACATCGCCGCGGCCGATGGAGCGGACCGAGACTAAGAGGCGGGCGAGCGCCCACGGGCGCTCCCGCCCGCGTCGATCCTGTCGGCGAGCGCCGCCAAATCCGGCGGGACGGACACTTCGAGGAATAACGCAATACGCTTGTCCTTGAGCAGGCCTTCTTCGTCATGCAAGACCAGGTTCGGCCGCGCGAGTCCATTGCCGGTGAGGAGGAGGCACGATCCGACGGGCCATATCTTTAGGTAGTCCACCATCGCGCCGACGTTCGACGACCCGAATCCGATGAACGCGTCGCAGGCGGCGGCGGCATAGGTATCGGTCATGATCTCGACGCCGAGGCGGTGGCGGTTGGGAAGATCGGAGAAGTGAAGCGCCGCGCCGTCTCGGCTGCGCCGGCACTCCTGGGCCAAGACCCGCGATCCGTAACGGGCCGAAAATTCGGCGGCGATATCGGCGCTGTCGGTCATCAGGAAGAGGCTGCCCTCCGGAAATTCTCGCAGAAACTGGACTGCCCGGGCGTGATAAAAGCGCCGGAACTGGTCCATCGGACCGGCCTCGGCGCCTTTGTCGGTTTCGCGGACATGCACCGCGAGGAGCGGCCCGGCTGGCCGTATCCGGGCACTGACAAAGTTTGAGATTTCCTCGGCGACGGCGCGGCGCGGACGCAGGTAGTTGTCGATCAGGGCCCGGTACACCTCATCGACGCTGCGGCCGCTGAGCGGATGGGCGTCGGGCAGCCAGGGAACGACTTGGAAAACCGGCATGGCGAAATCTGCGACGACGACGTCCTCTGGGCGGGCCGCCGCCGACAGGCTCCAGAATCGGGAATGCGGACCCTGCCACAGGTCGAGTTGCTCGTCCGCCAAATTGCCGTCGTGCCACTTCGGCGGAAAGTAGGAATAGCCGCGCCCGAGAAGGTCATCGAGCGAAAGCGCCGAGACCGGATCGAAAAACGACCGGAAGGCATCCGCCTCGGGGTGGTCGCTGTAGCGCGAGTTCCGACCCCAATGCACGACCGGGGTGCGGCCGGTGATTTCGGCCACCAGCAAATGGCCGAGCACCTGGGTGACGTCCGACCAGAAGCCTTGGCCCCACGCCTTGATCAGCAGATAGGACTCACCGGTGCGAGCGTCCCGGGTGCGGGCAATTTCGGCAAGGTCGGAAATCCGCTCGCTGGCGCGGGCGGCGAAAGCGGGATCGTCCTTGGCATGGGCGTAGTGGCGCCGGGCGCCGTCCAGCAGCCCCGCGCGTTCGCCGATCTGGCCCAGCATGAAGTGGAGTTCCGAACTATCGCCGTCCTCGGCGATCGCCGCCCGGCACAGGAGATCGGCCTGCGCCAGGTTACCCCGCTGGAAACACAGAGCCGCCAACGCGCCGAGATCACCATTGACGGCACGAACCTTCATCGGCCGACTCGGGTTGGCCGGGCGCGGGGCTTCCTCGACCTCGATCCGCCGGCGGCGTTCAAGCAAGCAGTAACGATCAGGAAATGCTCCATCCTACCCGCAATCAATCCCGTGCCGCCTCGACCCGCCTCGCCGGCCGCTGAAGCGGCAGAGTCCGATCATAATCCGTGCGGAGCAACTCGGGAACCGTGCCCGGTCTCCAATGATTGACGCGGGATACCCCGCTTGAACATGGCGTTCGATCGCCGTAGACAAAGGCGCGATGGCCGCGTCGAAGCGCCGCGCCATTCAGCATTATAAGGGCACCATGACAACGATCGAATATTTCTATGCCGCTCATTCGGCCTTCGCCTATATCGGCTCGGCTCGGCTCATGGAAATCGCGCGGGCGGCGAAGCGGCGCATCGTCCACCGCCCGATCGACCTCAACCGGGTGATCGCCGCCACCGGCCTGGCGCCGTTCGCGGGAATGTCCCCGACACGACGCGCCTACTTCTTCGGACGCGAGATCGAACGCTGGGCGGAACTGCGTGAGGTCGCGATCATGAATCGACGCCCGACCCACCACGACAAGGACCTTGCCCTGCCCAACGGCATGCTGATCGCGGCCGACATTCGAGGCTTCGACATCGACCGGCTGGCCCATAGCCTGCTCGAGGCCCATTGGCGCGACGACGCCGATCTGTCGGACCCTGCCACGCTGGCGCGGCTCGGAAAAGACGCGGGCATCGACCCGGGGCCGCTGCTCGACGCGGCGCCGTCGCCGGAAATCCAGGCCATCCATGAAGAGAACACGGACGAGGCGATCCGCCGTTCGGTGTTCGGCTCGCCGACCTATTTCGTCGACGGCGACATGTTCTATGGCCAGGACCGTCTCGAAATGGTCGAGCGCGCGGTCGAACGGCCCTTCCCCGAGAGCTGGAAGCGGGCATAGGTCCCTTCCCGGGTTGCCCCGTTCGCCACCATTGGCTTGGGTCCGTAACGCGAACATGACCTCCCCCGCGATCGGCGCATCGCGGGCGAGTTCGTGCTGATAGAGCGCCATGCGGGCGTGCGGGCCCAGCTCGGCGCCGAAGATTTCGATCAGCAGGTCGGAGGCGCCGTTCAGCACCGACGGCGCGTCCTTGAACCCGGGCGCCGCATTGACGTAGCCGACCAGCCGCAGGGGCCGCAGCAGCCGGTCAAGATTGCCGATGACGGATTCGGCGAGGGCAAGGTGATTGAGCGCCATCTGGCGTGCCGATCGGTAGCCGTCTTCGACACTCAGTTCGTCGCCGACCTTGCCCGGCTTGGGAATGACGTCGTTGCCTTGACCGTCCTTGACCGTGCCGTAGGTGCCCGACACATAAAGGACGTCGCCGTGGACGACGCCCGGCACGAAATTGCCGATCGCCGCCGGCGGCTCGGGGATGACGATGCCGAGGCTCTGCAACCGGTCTTCGATTGCGCCCAATCCGGCTATTCCCTCCGACCGCCGGGTCGGGTCATACGTTCGGCTGCCACGGTCCTTCGACCGCAAAGGCCTCATCGGCGCCGGGCCACGGCGGCATGGCGATGGCGACCGCGGTCAGCGGTTCATCGCCGTCGCAGCGGAACTGGAACCGGGCGCCAAGCGGAATGGTGATCGCAATCCCCGGCTCGACCTCCACGATGTCCTCGCCGTCATCGTCCTGCCGCCACATGCGCCCCTGGCCGGAGATGAAATACCAGACTTCGTCGATGGTACGGTGGGCGACGGCGATCGAGATGCCGCCCGGCGGCAACGTGAAGTGCGCCATGCTGCCGGCCGCCGTCGCGCACAGGATTCTGACCTCGGAGCCGTCCGGCGCGATCACGTCCGGGTCGTCGGCCAGGCGCACGGTCGCGAACGGCATCAGCCCGGCCAGCCGGCTTCGCCGGCATCGTCGCTGCACTTGACCCGCACCGCGACCTTGACCGTCGCCCCGCCCAGCATCGACATGTTGCGCCAGCGGATGCGCCACGCGTTCTGGGAAATCGGCAGGTTCATGGTCATCGCGACGGCGTGATTGGGCGGCTCCGCCGCCGGCATGCCGCCGGCGCCCTGGACGACGAAAGGCATTGCCTCGGGACAGGCGACCTCGACGTTGCAATCGCCCGACGGCGCCTGCGCGCACTCCTGGACCGTTGGCGGTTGCCAGGCGGTTGCCGCGACCGCGGGCGTCGTCGCCAGGCCGGTCGCGGCGGCCGCGGCGAAGAGCGCCGCACATATATTTCTATGCATGATATGGGGCCTCCCGTTGTTGGATGTCACCGGAACCGGTCCCAGTCTAAAGCGCTCAGAGTTCATGGCAAGGAGACCGATGACGAACGCACGGACCGCGCGGGACCAATATGACTCAATCGACCCAATGGATATCGCCGTCGACCGCATTGGTCTTGAAGACCACATAGACGAAGGGTTCGGCGCCGTCGTTCCGCGTGCTGTGCACTTCGCCGGGCTGACAGCTCAGCGTGTCGCCGGGCCGCAGAGGGATCTCAATGCCGTCGATGACGAACGTGCCGCCACCCGCCACGACGTGGAAGGCCTCGGTGCAACGGTCGTGGTAATGGTCGGCGACCGACGTGCGGGGTGCGATTTCGATGAGCTGGACCAACCCGCCGTCGCAGTTCAAATCGTCCGCGGTCAACAAGACTTTCTTGGCATAGCCCGGGCATTGCAGCCACTCTCCCGCCGATTCGGGTACATGTTTCATCGCTGGTTCTCCCTGTGGCATGCGGCGCGGCGCATCCGGATTGACAAGCGAGATCCAGAATAGGCCGCCGTGTCTCGCCCGCCAACTCGAGCGGCTATACGTGGGATTTCGGACCGGCTAGCCTGCGCCCAGCATGACGACGGAGCGTTTCATGAAATCGTTCGAAACGACCGACGGCGTAAGGCTGCACTATCTGGAATCCGGAAGTGGCGCACCGCTCGTGCTGCTTCACGGCTGGTCGCAGTCGGCCGACCTGTTCAAGCACCAGCTCGTGGGCCTCGGCCCAACCCACCACGCGTTCGCCCTCGACATGCGCGGCCATGGGCTGTCGGAGAAACCGACCCATGGCTACCGACTGTCGCGACTGGCCAAGGATCTGCACGAATTCCTCGAGGCGCTGGACCTTCGCGAGATCACCCTGTTCGGTCATTCCATGGGCTGTTCGGTGATTTGGTGCTATTGGGATCTGTTCGGCGCCGAGCGGGTTGCCAGGCTTGTCCTCGTCGACCAACATCCCGTTTTGGTCGCCGATCCGGAATGGACGGCCGTCGAACGGCAAAGCGCCGGGGCGATTCTCGAATGCGCTGACCTGCAGAAACTGGTCCACGATCTTCGCGGTCCCGACGGTGAAGCAGTAACCGAAACACTGCTCGCCGGAATGGTCACCGCCGCCATGCCGCGCGCGGAAAGAAGCTGGCTGCTCGAGATCAACCTCCAGCTGCCGCGCCCGCTCGCCGCCCGCATGATTCATGACGTCGCAACCCACGACTGGCGCGACACCATTCCCCGGCTCTCGGTGCCCACCCTCGTCGTCTCCGGGCGGGCGAGCCCGGTGCCCTGGCAGTCACAAGTGTGGATTCACGAACAGGTCGCGGGCTCGCATCTGGAAATCTTCGAGGAGGCCGAGGGTGGAGGCCATTTCATGTTTCTCGAGAACCCGGCGAAATTCAACGCCATCACCGCCGCGTTCATCGACGCACCCCGGGACGGACGATCCGATTGACGGCCGGATAGTCGGGCGTCGGTGACGGGCAGCTGAGGATGGTCGGCGGCTTGCTCGACGAAACCCTACCTCGCCTTGCGGTACACATAGACCCAGTGACGCAGGTCGTCGTGCCGCGACGAAAATGGATAGGTCTGAAAAAGCTCGGTCCGTTCTTCGAGCGCCCAGGCGGCCGATTGCTCGAGATCGGCGAACATCGCATCGAATCCGCCTTCCTCGACGGCGATTCGTGAGATCGAGAACAAGATCGGCGCGCCGGGCTTGGCCACCGCGAGCAGGCCGATGAGGGATTCCGGCGGCGCATGACCGTGCGACAAGACACCGGCCGCCGTGACGGCATCGAAACTGTTGGCCGGCAGGTCGATTTCGGCCCCGAGCACCATCTTGTGCAACTCGGCATAGCATCCTTTGGCCCGAGCCGCGGCGAGCATGCCGTCAGATGGATCGATGCCGACGATGTTGTTGTATCCGATCAGGCGTAAGATCTGGGCCATGTTGCCGGTGCCACAGCCGCCGTCCAGAATTCTGGCGCCGCAGTCGCGAATGTATCGCCCGGCCATGCCGGCCAGCAGCGCGATGTAAGGGTCGCCCGATGCCCATACATCGCGGTCATAGTTACGCGCCCAGTCGTCATAGATGTGGTCGAGCTTGGCCCGGTCGCCGCCCGATTGGTAGACCGCGTCGAGCTTGCTATCGAGATTCTGGGGATCGGTCATGCCTTGGCCGCCATCGCTGTTTCCGATGGAATCGAAAAGAACCTGACGATCGTCTCCCGAATCGCGCGTTCTGGCAACCATGCACCCAGCGCCGCCTCGATCAACTAGTGCAGACATTCGGCGACGAAACCTCGACTAGAAATGTCTCCTCTGGACGCCCAATCGGCGTATGAAACTCCGCTCGCCACAACCCGATTTCTACCAACTGTACCCGTTCGACCGAAGGCTATACCTGGTCCGATTCTGTTCGGCCGCAGCCGAATGATACTTCCAATCGAGGTGGGGAGTCTTGTTGGCTGTTCTCAACCTTGCGGTGTGTGCGGGAGGAATGTAGAAGTGAGTTGGCGTCGTTGTTGGTTGGAAATCCACAAAGGTAAGAAATCCTGGCGCGGATTGAATCGCCTGGAGGTTTCAGGAGTGAGTTCTCAGATAGAGCCGCCGGCGCGTCGGCGGGCAACGCTGTTCGACTTTGTCTCTGTTCGCGTGTGCGGCGGACCTCGGATAGGCGCTTTTTTTGCCGCGCTGCTCGTCCTTGCCCTGTCCGCGGCCTGCGTTACCGATGGCGATCGGCCCCCGGGTGCCACCCAAACCTCCGAGGCGCACGACTCGCAACAAAGCGGTGCTCTCGTCAATGGTGTCGGCCTGCTGTGGCGGATTGATATCGAAAACAGCCCGCCAAGCTATGTTTTCGGCACTATGCACCTTTCGGATCCGCGTATCGTCGTGCTACCGCCTCCGGTCGACGACGCGTTTCGCTCATCGGTCGCGGTCGGGCTTGAGAATATCAGCCCCGACACGGAGAACCCTGAGGTCGAGGCGATTATGCGGCTACCGGACGGGCGCGATCTTGAGCAGATCATCGGTCCGGACATGTTTGAGGCGATCTACACGCTTGGTGAAAACCAGGATGAGCTCAAATCCGAGGTCCGGACCCTTAAACCTTGGGCCGTTGCAATGCTGATAGAGAAGGTTGGGCGTGACCCCACCGGTGCCCTGGTTCTAGACGATAGGTTGGAGAGTTTAGCGCGCAAGAATGGAAAGACACTGTTCGGGCTCGAGACCGCGTTCGAGGTCATGGAGGCCTTCGACCGACTCCCCGAGATGCATCAGATTGACCTCTTGAGGGCAACGCTGATCGATATCTACTTGCCGACAGATGCAGCCTATGCCGCGCGAGAAGCAGAAATTCGCGCTTATTTGGCGCGCGAAACCGGTTGGCTTGCCGCGCGGTGGAACCTTGACGATTCAGGCGAAGACACCACGACGCGCCGATTTCGCGATCACCTCTTAAACGAACGTAGCAATCGCTTCGCCGAGCGCATGTTGCCATGGATCGACAAGGGCGGCGCTTTTGTCGCCGTCGGCTCAGGTCATCTTCCCGGCGAGCAAGGCGTGATTGCCCGGCTCCAGGCGCGCGGTTACGAAGTAACCCGCGTTTACTGAGTCGAGGGGACGATGATCTTGCTTTCGGGACCCGCCCGATTTCTGACCATCCTGGCGGTTGCAATTGCGCTGGTCGGGTGCGAAACGACACCGCGCAAAACGTTTGAAAATGTTGGCAAGGTTGGCGTCGTTTCGCTGTTTGGCGACTTTTTCTACACGGTCAAATATCAGGCCTTCCTCGGCGAGACGAGAAATGTGAATGCGATATCCGATTGGCACCTCGGTGGTTACACCCAATCGATCGCTGTCGAAATGCTCAACCAATATGGCACGGCGGAAACTGTGTCACTGGAATTCGCCCGCCCGCAAATTCTGGCCCGCTACTTCGACCCGAGTCCTGGGCTGTTTGGCGAGAGATTCGACTATGACGCAGTTGCCGCAACAATCGAGAAGGCCGCCCGCGACGTCGGCGCCGACACATATCTGACCATCGAACCCTTTGATGGGCCTCCAAGCGCACCGCGATTGGTTGGTGGCCTCGGATTCTATAAGAACGACCGCATCTGGTTGCAGCAATCCTGCTTCTACAGCATGATCAAGATCGTCGTACGCAAAGTTGGCGAGGCTGGTGGGTATGCCGTCGGCAACAGGTCTTCCTGTATCGAGACAGACATCGAATGGCAACCCTACCTACGCGAAATGGACGACTCGACCCAGCGTCTGATCGAATCCGGATTCAAATCGATTCTGGCTACCGAATTGCAAGCGATCCTCTATACACTGGGCTTCTTTCCAAAGGTAAAAGAAAGCGGCTAGAGGCGGCGTCACGTCCTATTGCCATGCGATGGCAGACCGCGCCAAACCAGGGCCACTCGGTGCCGGCCCGTTCGCAAACCGTGATCGACGTGGATCATCTCAATACCGGCGGACAACAGGGCGACGGTGTGGCATTATCGGACCGATCACCCGAGGCGCTGCCGCATGTCTCCCATTCGGATTTCATATTATTCCGATGTGCTGTGCATCTGGGCCTACGCCGCCCAACGCCGCCTCGAGGAGCTGGTGCAGACATTCGGCGATGAAATCGCGATCGACGGGCACTTCTGTTCGGTCTTTCCGGACGCTTGGAGCAAGATCGAAGAGAATTGGAAAACGCGCGGCGGCTTCGACGGCTTCAACCGTCACATCAACAAAGTCGCCGGCAAGTTTCCGCACATCGATGTACACGAGCGCCTGTGGCTCGAAATTCGGCCGCGCACTTCGGCGAGCGCCCATCTTTTCCTCAAGGCGGTCGAACTCATCGAGCGCGACGACGCTGGACCCGACGCCGCGCCGCAACCCTATCTCGACCGGGTGTCGACGCGCGCGGCGTGGGAGTTGCGCCGCGCCTTCTTCGCCGCGGCCGAGGATATCTCCGATTGGGGGACCCACACCGAAATCGCCGACAGCCTCGGCATCGACTATGGCCGGGTGGAGCAAAAGATACGATCCTCGGAAGCGATCGCCGCGCTCGCCGGCGACTATAATCTGAGCCTCAATCACGGGGTCGAGGGCAGCCCGACCTACATCATGAATAACGGCCGGCAAAAGCTGTTCGGCAATGTCGGCTACCGGCTGCTCGAAGCGAACGTCCAGGAACTTCTGCGCAACCCCTCGGAGGACGAAGCGAGCTGGTGCTAGCGCCGGGTGGTTCGCGGCCGGCATACAGCATCCCACGACAACCAGAGGCAGATATTGCTTGGTAGGTCGCATTCCGTGACCGTACCCTCACCGGAGCCAAGCCAAATGGGCCATGGCGGCTGAGACGGCCAGGCACAGACGATCGAGGGGACGCACGATGCCGCTATCGGGACCGCCTTTGACGACGCCGGTCAATCTGCCGACGATTCTCGACCGTGCGCTCGAATCCAATCCGGATGGACTGGCGTTGGCTTCTGCGGAGAGTCGCTGGACCTGGCGCGCCCTCGACGAGACCGGTAATCGCCTGGCCCGCAGCCTGCTCGCCCTCGGCCTCACGCCCGGGGACCGCGTCGCCTCGCTGATGCCGAATCGCTGCGAGCTGATCGTCCATTACATCGCTTGCATGAAGGCAGGGCTCGTCGTCACGCCCCTCAACTACCGCTACATGGCGCCCGAAATCGACCATGCGCTCGAGGTCAGCGGCGCCCGCATCCTGCTCGCCCATGCCGAACGGGCGGCCGATCTGGCGGCCAGCCAACGCGCCGGCGATTTGCCGCTCGGCATCGTCACCTACGGCGGGCGCGGCACCGGGGCGCTCGATTTCGAGGCCTTGTGCCAGGCCGACTCTCCCGGCGTCGAATTGCCCTTGCCCGATCCCGCGGCGGCGACGGCGATCTTCTTCACCTCGGGCAGCACTGGCAAGCCCAAGGGCGTCACCCATACGTTCGAGACCCTGGGTTGGATGTTCGCCACCAGCGTCGAGGCCTTGGAGATGAACTCCGACGACGTCATGCTGCCCGGCGCCTCGATCTCCCATATCGGCGGATTCCTGTTCTCCTTCATAGCGTTGGCCGTGGGGGCGCCGACCATCATCGCCAAGACCTTCGACGGCCATGAGCTGCTGCCGCTGTTCCGGGAATACCGGCCGACGCTGTTGTGGATGCTGCCGGCGGCATTGTTCGGCCTGATCCGCGACCACGACGCGACGCACGACGATTTCGCCTCGATCCGGATCTGTTTTGCTGGCGGCGACAAGGTGTCGGACGCGCTCGAGCATAGATTTATCGATCTCGCCGGGGCGACGGTCGAGGAGGAATACGGCATGACCGAGATCGGCATGGCGACATTCAACCCGCCGCCGGGCATCGAAAAGCTGGGCTCGATCGGATGCCTGATGCCCGGCTATGAAGCCTCGATCCGCGACGAAACCGGTGCCGAGGTGGCAGCCGGCGCGACGGGGTCGCTGTGGATCAAGGCCCGCTGCAACATGATCGGTTATTGGGACAACCCGGAGGCGACCGCCGAGACGATCCAGGACGGCTGGCTCAATACCGGCGACATCGTCCGCATCGACGATGACGGCTTCTTATGGTTCGGCGGCCGCAAGAAACAGATCATCATCCACGACGGCTCCAACATCTGCCCGCAAGAGGTCGAGGAAGCGCTGCTCGCCCACGACGCGGTCGAGAACGCCGGCGTCGTCGGCGTCCACAATCTGGTCCATGGCGAGAACGTCTGGGCCTATATTGCCGTGAAGGAGGGGGTCGCGCCGCCGTCTCCCTCGGAGGTCATCCGCTTCGCCCGGGAAAGGGTCGGCTACAAGGCGCCCGAGACCATCGTCGTGCTCGACGAGATGCCGCTCAACGCGACCGGCAAGGTCGATCGGGTTTTCTTGAAGAAACGGGCCGCCGACCGGCTCGCCGCAGATCATCCGGAGTGAAGGCGCTTACCGGTTCAATAATCGCATCATCCGGGCTCAGCGCAGTCCCGCCTCTGCCAGCAGCGCCCGCACCATCGCCACCGGTACGCCGAGATTGGAACCGCCGAATTCGGGCAGGATGGCGGTGTTAACCGCGATCACCGCGCCGTCGATGTCGAGAACCGGGCCACCGCTACCGCCGAGCGTCGTTTCGGCGTCGTAGACGATCGTCGCCGGCGAGATCTGGCCGACAATGCCGCGGCTGGCGAGCGGGGCGATATACCCTTCCTCGGCCAAGCGGGCGGCAACGCTCCAGAACCCGGTATCGTTGTCTTCCTGCAGCCGCTCGATGAACTTGTCGCCCGATTGTGCGAGCATCGAGCGAAGACCGGTCGGGTAGCCCATGACGATCACCTCGTCGCCGGGCCGCCGCGCGCCGTCGGCGAGGGTTAGACCGGGTCCCGTCCGGACCCCGCCTCCGCGGACCAGCACGGCCAGATCGGCCTCCTCGCTGGCGCGCAACAGTTCGACCGGTTCGGCCCCCGGTTGGCCGGGCAGGTAGGCGATGAACTTGATCATCACCGGCTCCAGGTCCTGGCCTGCGAGCGTCTCCACATTGGCATCGTCTTCCCACGGTAAAGCCACATGGCGATTGGTGACGAGCGCGCCGCCGTCTCCGACTACGAACCCGGTTCCGGTGAATTGGCGCTCGGCCACCGGGCCGTCGCCATCGAGCGTCAGCAGCGACTGGCCGCGGGGCGAAATCAGCGGCCGGCCATCGTCATCGACGGTATGGCGAAGCATGCGGCCGCTCGATTGTTCGCGGAAGCCATAGGCGCCCTGAAGGAACGCGATCGACGGCATCGCGTTGGCAATCACCCGGCTGCTGGCGAGCGAGCGCTGCTCGAGCGTTTCCAGGCGTTCCGAGCTGGTCGACAGCTGGCGCCCCAACTCGGCGCGCAGCGCCTGCAGGTCGTTCGGCGTCAGCGCTTCCTGGCGGGCGCGGGACAAGGCCGCGGCGAAACCTTCGAGACGGGCGGCGCCGCTGTCGATTCGTTCCTCGAGCAAGGTGTCCAAGCGGCTCTGCTGGTAGGTCACGATCGCCAGGGCGACGACCGCAAGGACGATGCCGACCCGAAACAGGATCGTGGTGTTCCGGGTCAGCCGTCTCAGAACCTGGCAAAGGCCCGTGAAAATTCGCGCCGTCGGCGGCTTGCGGCTGACCCGTATGTAATCCAGCGCGTCGCTCATGATTTCGGCGACGGTCGTCCGGACCGATCTGTTCTCGCGGAACAGGCAGAACCGCGACACCGGCCCGGTCTCGTCGAACTCGATCATGTCGCCATGGGTGAGCTTTCGGGCGGTGGCGCGAACGCCGTTGACCCACAGCGGCCGGCTCTCGATGGCCTCGATCTCATAGCTGTCTTCGGCACGGTGAAGCCGGGCGACCAGATTGTCTTGCGGTTCGCCGGGGTGGGCCTCGGAGACACGGATATACCGATTGGGGCTCAAGGTGATGTCCAGGGCGGAACCGCTTAGCCACGTCACCTTACCGCGGGACGGGCCGGTGAGGTGTTCCAGGGCGGCGGCCTCGGACTGCGATTCTGCGTCACGCTCGTCCACCATCGCTTCCGCTCTCTTGCCACAGACGCACCCGAACGCAAGACCCCGGAGCCGACCGGACCATCCTCCGCCCGACGATCAGCCTATCACAATGTGTCGGCCGGCGGGACGATCGGGCCCATCGGCGTCGCGCGGTCGCGAGCGGAATCCTATCGCCGGGTCCTGGGCGCCAGCCGTGGCATTGGCACCTTACCCAATCCCGGGACCTACCGCGCCGGCTTGAGCTTTTCCAATTCGTCGATGGTCCGCGGCCAATCCTTTTTCAACAGCCGTGACAAGGCGCGGTCGGCCAACACCTTGCCGCCGGTCTGGCAGCGCGGGCAGTAGTTGGTCTCGTTGCTGGCATAGCGAATGCGTTGCACGGCGGTGCCGCAGTCCGGGCACGGCTTGCCGTAGCGGCCGTGAACCGCCATGGCATCGCGAAACGCGGTGACCTTGTCGGGAAAGCCGTCGCCGGCTTCGGCACGCAAAGTCTCTGTCCATCGCGTCAGCGTATCCTTGGTCGCGGCGAACAGTCGCGCCGCCTCGTCCGGCGTCAGGCTCTGGCTCATGGCAACCGGCGACAGCCTGGCCGCATGGAGGATCTCGTCGGAATAGGCATTGCCGATACCGCTCAGCAGGCGCGGGTCGGTCAGCGTCCGCTTGAGTGTGTGGTTTTCGCGTCCGAGCGCCGCGGCGAAGGCGTCGCGATCGATCTCGAACGCCTCCAACCCGCCGGGATCGAAGGCCGCCAGCGCCGCGCCGCCAGCGACGATATGGAGCGACGCCCGCTTCTTCGATCCGGCCTCGGTCAGGATCAGCGTGCCGCTGGCGAAGTCGAAGGCGGCGAGACCGCGTTTGCCGGGGATCGCGGCTCCGGCCGGCTTCCAGTGGAGGCGGCCGGCGATCATCAAATGGATGACCAGCCAGGCATCGTTCTCGAGCCCGATGGCGATGCGTTTGCCGATACGCCTGATAGCGACGACGCGGCGGCCGGCCACATCCCAGGGTGCGGGGCTAAAGGTACGCAGCAGGAACGGACTGGCCAGCCGGATTTCTTCGAGCGCCGCGCCGTCGATCCGGCGGCGGAGGGCCTCGATATAGACCGTGACATCGGGGTACTCGGGCATCGCGGTGGAGAGTCTGCCACCCGATTCGCACGCCGGCAAGCCATTGAAATAGTGAGGCAATCCAATCGGCGGGCGGCGCCGGCCGATTTGCCGCCGTGAGATGGCAAAGAATCTGGAACTCGTCTCGCGTTCACCTATACTGGGCCCGTCCGCCGTTGGCGGGAACGGACGGGCCGGCCCGGTCACGGGGTCAATCGTTTACACAATTCTTCGGGGAGGATCAGATGTTTGGACTCGGAAACGCCAAGCGATGGCGTGGCGCCGTCGCGCTTTTCGCGCTGCCGTTGGCGGCGGCTATCGCGGCGGCCCAGGACGCCGATGCACAGGATGGCAAGCTCAAGGTAGCGGCGGTCTTCGAGACGCCGATCGAGGAGCCCTGGGTCAACCAGATCCACGTCGCGCTGCTCAAGGCCAAGGACGAGTTCGGCATCGAGTACGTCTGGTCGGAAAGCGTCACGGCGGCGGATTTCGCGCGCGTGCTGCGGGAATACGCCGAAGGCGGCAACGACCTGATCATGGGCGATTCGTTCGGCACCGAACGCATCACCCGCCGCGTCGCCGGCGATTATGAGGATGTCGCCTTCGTCTTCGGCTCGGGCATCGGGCCGGCGGATCCGAATTTCAGCGTCTTCGACAACTGGATTCACCAGCCCGCCTATCTCGCCGGCATGATCGCCGGCAAGATGACCAAGTCGAACGTCGTCGGTGTCGTCGCCGCGATGCCGATCCCGGAGGTCAACCGGCTGAGCAATGCCTTCTGCGCCGGCGCCAAGGAGGTCAACGACCAAGTCAAGTGCAAGTTCTCGTTCATCGGCTCGTTCTTCGACCCGCCGAAGGCCAAGGAAGCGGCGCTGGCACAACTCGAAGCCGGCGCCGACGTGCTCTACGCCGAACGTTTCGGGGTCATCGAAGCGGCGGCGGAAAAGGGCGCCATGGCGATCGGCAATATGTCGGATCAGAACGGGCTCGGCCCTGATACGGTGATCACGAGCGTGGTCTGGGACATGTGGCCGACGGTCAAACAGGCGATCAATTTAGTCTCCGCGGACGCCTACGACGCCCAGGATTTTGGCCAGTATTCCTACATGACCAAGGGTGGCTCCTACCTCGCCCCTTATCATGGCTGGGCGGACAAGTTGCCGGCAGACGTCAAGCAGATGGTGGAGGATCGCCGCGCCGAGATTCTGGACGGTAACTTCCGCGTCGATATCGACGAAGGCACGCCGTCGTCCGACTGACCGACGCCGGCCCGAACAGCGGCATCGAAGGCCGGCCGGAATGGCACCACGAGACAGCGCCAAACCGGCCGGCATCGGTGACGGCCGGTGAATGACTGAGAGCCCCCCGCCGCTCCTGGTCCTGAGCGGAATCACCAAACAATTCGGCTCGGTTCGGGCCAACGACGGCGTCGACCTGACCCTCGCCCATGGCGAGGTCCTCGGCCTGCTCGGTGAGAACGGGGCCGGCAAGACGACGCTGATGAACGTCTTGTTCGGCATCTACGAAGCCGATGCGGGCACCATCGAAATCAACGGCGCGCGGGTGTCGGTCCGGACTCCGGCCGACGCCCTGGCCCACGGTGTCGGCATGGTGCACCAGCACTTCCACCTCGTGCCGCGCCACACCGTCCTGGAGAACCTCATGGTCGGGCGGCCCGGGCGGAACGGGCGTCTCGACCGCGAATCGGCGCGATCGCGGCTGGCCGAACTGGTCGCGCGCTATGGCCTCGACCTCGACCCCGACCGCCTGGTGCGTTCGCTCACCGTCGGCGAGCAGCAACGCCTCGAGATCGTCAAGGCGCTGTTCCGCGGCGCCCGCATCCTGGTCCTCGACGAACCGACCTCGGTCCTCACCCCGCAAGAGACGGACGGACTGTTCGGGGCCATCCGCGCCATGGTCGCCGACGACGTCGGCATCATTTTCATCTCGCACAAGCTCAACGAGGTACGCGAAATCACCGACCGCATCGCGGTCATGCGCCATGGTCGGATTACCGCCGACATCGCCAATGACGACACGGTCTCCAACCGCGGTCTGGCGGAATTGATGTGCGGCCACGACCTCAAGCCGCCGGACAAGGCCACACGCGCGCCGGACCGGACCCTGCTGCGCCTGACCGAGGTCACCGTTCTCCGCCCCGGCAGCGAGCGGCCGGTCCTCGATCGCGTCTCGCTCGACGTCTGCGGCGGCGAAATTCTCGGTGTCGCCGGCGTCTCGGGCAACGGACAACGGGAGTTGGCCGAAGTGATCGCCGGAATCGTCGACGTGGCGTCCGGGTCCGTCGCGGTCGACGGCACGGCGGCACGCGGCGGCGGGCCACGGGCGATGCAGGCGCTCGGCGTATCGATGATCCCCGAGGACCGCATCGGTTCGGGGCTGATTTCCACCCTCCCCCTCGCCGACAGCATGGTGCTGCCGCGCTTCACCGAGATGCCGTTCAGCCGCTGGGGTATCGTTCGGCGCGCCGCGATCCGCGAATTCGTCGCCGCCCAGATCGACGCCTACGCGATCAAGGCCCCCGACCCTGAGATCAGGACCGGTGCGCTCTCCGGCGGCAATTTGCAGAAGGCGCTGCTGGCGCGGGAGCTGGCCTGGGATCCGTTGGTCCTGGTGGCGGCGCAGCCGACCCGCGGCCTCGACGTCTCGGCCAAGGAGTTCGTCCATCGCAAGTTCGTCGACCAGCGCAATCGCGGCAAGTGCGTGATCGTGATCAGCGAGGACCTCGAGGAGATATTCGAAATATCGGACCGCATCGCCGTCATGTACGAAGGCCGCATCGTCGGCATACGCCGTGCCGCCGAGACCAATGTCGGCGAAATCGGATTGCTGATGGCCGGCGCCGCGGTGGCGGCATGATCCGCTTCCGCATCGAGCCGCGGGCGCGGACCCCGGCGTGGCTCAACGTCGTGCTGCCGGTCGCGGCGATCCTGGCCGCGTTGATTCTGTGCAGCGGTTTGATCGTCCTCGCCGGCACCGACGTCATCGGCGCCTACGCGGCGCTGTTCCGAGGCGCGCTGGGCAGCAGCTTCAATATCGCCGAGACGATCGTCAAGGCGACCCCGATCACGCTGACCGGCCTCGCCGTCGTCGTCGCCTTCCGGGCCAAGTTCTGGAACATCGGCGGCGAGGGGCAATTGCTCGCCGGCGCCATGGCCGCCGCCTTCATCGGAGCACGGGAGTTCCTTCCGGAATGGAGCATCGTGCCATCGATGATCGTCGCCGGCGCCGCCGCCGGCGGTGCCTGGGCACTGGTCCCCGCAATCCTCAGGACGCGGTTCAAGGTCGATGACGTGGTCGCCTCGCTGATGCTCAATTTCGTCATCCTCTATGGCATGCTGGCGCTGCTCGACGGGCCGTGGAAGGACACCTTGAGCGGCTACCCGGATTCGCCGGATATCCGCCTCGCGGCCGAGTTCCCGATCTTGATCGAACGCACGCGTATCCATCTCGGCGTCATCATCGCGATTGTCTCCTGCGTCGCGGTTTGGTTCGTGATGGCGCACACGACGCTCGGCTACGCCATCCGGGCGGTCGGCGAAAACCCCCGCGCCGCCGCATTCAGCGGAATTTCCATCGGCCGCGTGATCGTGCTTTCGGCGCTGATATCCGGGGCCCTCGCCGGGCTCGCCGGCGTTGGTGAGGTCGCCGGTCTCCATTTCCAGGTGATGGCGACGATTTCGCCCGGCTACGGCTATACGGGAATCGTCATCGCCATGCTGGCGCGGCTCAACCCGCTCGGCGTCATTCCGGCCAGCCTGTTCTTTGCCGCCGTCATCACCGGCGCCGAAACCATGTCGCGCCAGACCGGCGTCCCGGTGTTCCTCGCCGAGGTCATCCAGGGGATGGCCCTGGTGTGCATGTTGGTCGCCCTGCTGTTCACTAACTATCGCCTGCGCGTCCAACGCGCCGGCACCGGCTGACGCCGAGGACCGCGACCATGGAAATCCTCGATCAGGTGCTTTCGGTCGGGTTCTTTGCGGCGATGATCCGCATCGCCACGCCGCTCCTGCTGGCGACCATGGGCGAGCTGTTCACCGAACGCGGCGGCGTGCTCAATCTGGGCATCGAGGGGATCATGCTGATCGGCGCGATGACCGGGTTCAGCGCCGCCTATTTTACCGGCAATCTGTGGATCGGAGTGGCGGCCGCGGCGTTAACCGGAATCCTGTTCGGCGCCCTGATGGGGCTGCTCACCGTGACCTTCGGCCTCAGCCAGCACGTTTCCGGTCTCGGCGTCACCCTGCTTTGCGGCGGTCTGACCTTTTTCTTCTACCGGCTCATCTTCGGCCAGCCGTCGCAGCCGCCCAACGTCGAGGCGTTTCAGCCGGCGCCGATTCCCTGGCTTTCCGATATACCCTTCTTCGGCCCGGTCCTGTTCGACCATGTCACGCTGGTCTACCTCGCCTTCCTGCTGGTGCCGGTGGCCGCGTACGTGCTCTATCAAACGCCGTGGGGGCTCAGTCTCCGCACCGTCGGCGAGAACCCGCACGCGGCGATTTCCGCCGGCGTCAGCGTCACCCTCACCCGCTACCAAGGCTTGATGATTTCGGGCATGCTGATGGGCATCGCCGGCGTCTACCTGTCGACGGCGCAGTTCAATGCCTTCACCTTCGGCGTCATTTCCGGGCGCGGCTGGGTGTGCATCGCGCTGGTCGTTCTGGGCCAGTGGGACCCCTGGCGCTGCGGCCTGGCCGCGCTGCTGTTCGGCGCCGTCGATGCGCTGCAATTGCGCCTCCAATCGGCCGGAGCGATTGACGTCCCCTACCAGATATTCCTAATGATGCCGTTCGTGATCACGATCGTCGCGATGGCCGTGTTCTCGCGGTCGGCACGGGCGCCGGCGGCGTTGCTGATTCCGTTCCGCAAGGAAGAACGCTGACCGGCCGCGCCCCTGGCGCGGCGATGGGAGTTGGACCATGGATCTGATCGTACGCAACGCGACCCTGAAAGACGGCCGCACCGGGCTCGACATCGGCATCGAGGACGGGCGCATCGTCGCCGTCGAGCCGAATCTGGCGGCGAGCGCGACAACCGAGATCGACGCCACCGGCCATCTCGTCATCGCGCCCTTCGTCGATGCGCACTTCCATATGGATTCGACGCTGACCGTCGGGCAGCCGCGGCACAACGAATCGGGCACCCTGCTCGAAGGCATCAAGATCTGGGGCGAGTTGAAGCCGGAGCTCGAGCACGAGGCGATCGTCGAACGCGCGCTGCGCTATTGCGACATGGCGGTGGCGCGCGGCCTGTTGGCGATCCGCAGCCACGTCGATACCAGCGATCCGCGCCTGCTCGTCGTCGATGCCCTGCTCGAGGTGCGCGACCGGGTCAAACCGTACCTCGATCTGCAGTTGGTCGCCTTTCCCCAGGACGGCTTGCTGCGGCGACGCGGCGCGCGGGAACAGCTCGTCGCCGCCCTCGATCGCGGCGTCGATGTCGTCGGCGGCATACCGCATTTCGAGCGCACCCATGGCGATGGCGTCGAATCGATTCGCATCCTGTGCGAGATCGCCGCCGAGCGCGGCCTGCCGGTCGACATGCATTGCGACGAATCCGACGATCCCCATTCCCGTTTCGTCGAGAACCTGGCCTTCGAGACCGAACGCCTCGGCCTCCACGGCCGGGTCACCGGCTCGCACCTGACCTCGATGCACTCGATGGACAATTACTATGTCAGCAAGTTGATCGCGTTGATCGCCGAGGCGCGCTTGACCGTCATCGCCAACCCGCTGATCAACGTCACCCTGCAAGGCCGTCACGACACCTACCCCAAGCGCCGCGGCATGACCCGCGTGCCCGAGCTGATGGCCGCCGGCATCACCGTCGCCATGGGCAACGACTGCGTCATGGACCCGTGGTACGGGCTCGGTTCGGCCGACATGCTCGAGGTCGCCCATATGGGCATGCACCTCACCCACATGACCGGACGGGCGCAGATGCGCGCCTGCTTCGACACCATCACCGACAACGCCGCCGCCATCGTCGGGCTCGAGGGATACGGCCTGGAGCCGGGATGCTTCGGCGATCTCGTCATTCTCGAAGCGGCCGATCCGATCGATGCCATCCGCCTGCGCGCGCCCCGCCTGGCCGTGGTGCGGCGCGGGCGCGTCGTCGCCGAGAGCCCGGCGCAGACCGCCCGCCTCGACCTGCCGGGGCGACCGGCGGAGGTCGATTTTACCGGGCGCGGGTGAAATTGGACTGAACGCACATGGCCGGCGCGCTGCATGGATGGCCGCGCCACAACCCACGACGGCCATTCACAGCCCGCGGAAACATCATTAATCTCGTTCCAAGACGGACACCGGACGCGGGGGATCGGTCTTCCATGGATATGCTGGCCCAACTCAATGACGACATGCTGCCGTTCGCAAAGTATCTCGGCATTCGATTCCTATCCGCCGAGTTGGATCGGGTGGTCGCCGAATTGACGATCACCGACGAACTGTGCACCCGGCCCGCCGTCGCCCATGGCGGCGTGTTGATGGCCTTCGCCGACACACTCGGCGCAGCGGGCACGATCTTGAACCTGCCCGAGGGCGCCACCACCACGACCATCGAAAGCAAGACCAATTTTCTCGCCGCCGCGCCGGCCGGCTCGCGCATCGTGGGTGAAGCGACGCCGGTGCATCGCGGGCGGACGACGATGGTGTGGCAGACACGGGTCACGACCGAACAGGGACGACTGGCTGCGCTCGTTACGCAGACGCAATTGGTGCTGCCGGCCAAGACGTGAGCCCGCGGCGAACCAGAGGAGACAGCACATGATCCGGAGCCTCGCTTCGGCGCTGATTCTCGGTCTGTGGATCCAGGGCGCGGTCGCCGCCGAGTGGACGGCCACATTCGTCGCCGGCAGCACGGTCGAGCTCGGCAACCCGCACGACCTTAAGCTGTCCCCGGACGGCAAGTATCTCTTCGTGTCCGACGTCGACAACGACCGCATCGCCGTGCTCGATCCCGAAACGCTGGCGCTGGTCTCGGATTTCGGATCCAACCATCAATCGGGCACCCATGACATCGACTTCGACGCCGACGGCCGCGCTTACGTCGCCGATACCCACAACAACCGGGTTACGATCTACCAGATGGATGGCACGAACGCCGCGCTGGTCGGCGAATTGAGCGAACGCGTGCGCGGACCCGAAGGCGTGCTCGCCCATCCCAACGGCCGCATCTATGTCGCCGGCGCCTGGTCGGGCAATGTCGTCGCCTACGAAGACGAAGCGGTCGTCGCGGAACTGGCCGGGCTGTCCTCGCCCCACGACCTCGAACGCGCGCCCGGTGGCGATATCTGGCTCGCCGATGCGGGCAACGATCGCATGCTGCTGTTGTCGCCCGACCTCGAGATCAAGCGCGAACTGAAGGGTGCGCCCTACGATTTCGACGGCGTCCGCTATCAGGACGTGCTCGCCGACGGCACCGTGATCGCCGCCGACAAGAACAACCACCAGGTCAAGGTCATCGGACCCGACGGCGCGCTCCTTCTGGTGCTCGGCAACGGCCGGCGGGGAACGGGGCGGGGCGAATTCACCACGCCAGAGGGAATCGAGACCAGGGGCGATACCCTGTGGATCTCCGATTCGGGCAACGACCGGGTGGTGATGTACAGGCTGATGCGGGAGTAAGGCGATTTGCGACGGGAGCGGACGCTTGTAAACGGCGCTCGGGCATCAACATCAATTCTCGCCATCCTGGGCCCAAGCGGACCGGACACGCGGCCGCGGGAGCCGCTCCGAGCCGTCCCGGTCCGCGATTTGACGGATGCTCCGAATGGACGTGGAAGAGCCTGTCCGCGATCGGCGTGCCGCTAGCTTCCGAACACCTTGGACAAGGCCCCTGCGGTCGCCTCATCCTCGATGACCGGGTGGACCTGTAGCTCCAACGAGGTCGCCCATTCGGCGACATGCTCGGCCACCGCCGCGCCGTCGTCGCCCTCGACGAGGGCCCAGCCCTGTGCCGATCCCGGGACGTGCCAGCGGCCCAACAGGGCGAGGCCTTCCGGTACCGGAGCGCCGGAGGCGAGAAAGGCCTCCGCCGCGGCCTCGTAACGCCCGGGCGGAATCTTCCAGGTCAGGATGAACTTCATGAGGAGCGCCCCCTATTGGGTTTCCTGTCACGGCCGAGTTTCGCTAGGCTATCCGGCGCCGTCAACCGCTGCCAGGCGGCTGGCGGGACAGACCAGAGCGGACTCGCCACTCTACCTGGCAGATTTGGCAGGCCCACCGCGTCCACTACCGACTACCTAGTTCCGACGGTGCTATGCGAGGCGTGGGCGCGGTAGTCATGAGCTGCCATTCACCCGATATGGCCACCGCACTAACTATAGATCTCCAATTCGCCAATGTTCTTTGCCTGGGCTTTGCTGTACCGTCGATATCGCCGCTTGACGGTATCGGTCAGTTCACTCTTGAACGCGACGCTCAATCGAATGGCCCCTAGGTCGCGATCACCCTCGATGACGTCTTCCGGATGGACTTGCTCGAGCCGCGCCGCCTTGTTGACCTCGCGGCCGATCAATGTGAATTGATGGCGGGCGACTGAGCCGAAATCGCCACTCAACACCAAACCGACATGCAGTCCGATGCGAAGGTGGAGCGGACTATTTCCGATCCGGATCTCCGACACCGACTTAACCGCCTCTTCGGCCGCCCGGAGCGCTTCCAGACACTTCACGCCAACGGTCTTGTTATCTGATAAAACCCAGAATGCCATCAGGCCGTCGCCGATGAATTTGTCGATGTGTCCGCCATGACCGGTAATCGGAATGGATTGGGCGTTAAAGAACCTCTGAACGATGTCCGCCGTCCGGGACGGCGCCAGTTCGAGCACATGGCGACTGAAATCGACGACATCGGAAAACCAGACAATGGCTCGATCCACCTTGTAATCGGTAATATGTCCCGCTCCTGACTGCAGGCATCTGCTGAGCGCATATTCGTTCATGTAAGCTTTTAGAATTCGGGTATCGTCTTGAAGCTGGCGGGTTAAGGACGATGTCTTGATTGTCGAATCCTTCAGTTTCAAAGAAATTATCTTGGCGATATTTCGCCATAATGTGTGCGCTTGGGGATGGCTTTCGACTTTCGCCTTGTCGATTTCGAGCAGCTCAACCTGGCTTTCGCTCGCCACAAGGTCGTACAAGCGCCGAAATCCGTTGCCCAGCAGGTTCTGCTCTCCGACAACCTCGTTGCGGCCACGAACGAACAGCGTTCGATCGTTCTCACGCACCGAAACCGAGCCGGAAACTATGATCCACAAACATTCCGCTTCCTCGCCTCGACGACAAATATAGTCGCCCTCCGAGTATCGATGGGGTTTGGGGTCCAGGATAATAATGTCGGCGACATCGTCGACCAGCCCGCTCGCCACGAGGGTCTGTTCATAGCTCATTTGAAGCGCGGGCGCCGGTGTGATGTCGAGTTTCTTCGCTATCGGACGAGCTCCTGGCGTCGAGCACTGGGCTTAACGATTCACGGTTGCACGGCGTGCAGAGTCGAAACCCCTGGACTGGATCATCTGCAACCTAGGTGGGCCATGCCGATCCGGCGTTGACCTGGGTCAACGTGGAGGCCGCGCGGCCCTTCCCCGCGGCGGCGGCAACCACTCTGTTCCGAGACTAACGTAAACGGCGACGCCGACCTGTTGCCGGTCGCCCGTGGATGCCTGGATCACGTGGTGCCGAATATGCGGTCTCCGGCATCGCCGAGGCCGGGCAGGATGTAGCCGTGATCGTTGAGCTGACGGTCGATGGCGGCGGTGAATATGGGCACATCGGGATGGGCGTCGTGGAACGCGGCGACGCCTTCCGGCGCGGCCAGGATGCAGACGAACTTGATGTCCGATGCGCCGGCCTCCTTCAGCCGTTGAACGGCGGCGGCGGCCGAGTTGCCGGTCGCCAGCATCGGGTCGACGACGATCAGCAGGCGCTCGCCGAGCTTGTCCGGCGCCTTGAAATAGTATTCGACGGCGACCAGGGTCTGGGGATCGCGATAGAGCCCGACATGGGCGACGCGGGCCGAGGGCACGAGGTCGAGCATGCCGTCGAGGATGCCGTTGCCGGCGCGCAGGATCGAGACCAGGCACAGCTTCTTGCCCTCGATCACCGGCGCTTTCATGGGTTCCAATGGGGTCTCGATTTCGATCTCGGTCAACGGCAGGTCGTGCATGACCTCGTAGGCGAGCAGCGTACTGACCTCGCGCACCAGCCGGCGAAAGTCCGCCGTCGACGTCTCGACCCTTCGCATCAGCGTCAGCTTGTGTTGGACCAGGGGATGATCGACGACGGTGACATTGTCCTGCATGGCTTACCTCGCTAGCCGGGGTGAAGGGGTTGCCGCTCAGAAAACGGTACCATCGGAACGCACCTTGAGGGGAGAGCCCCCATCGGGCCGGCGCTCTGCGGCGATGCGCCGGCCGGCGGCCCAGGTGCCGCCTTCCAGTACTTTGGCCAGGGGGAACGCGGCGGGCGCCAAGCCGAGGACCGCGCGGACCTCGTCGGCCAACCGGTCGAGGAGGGCGACGGTCAAGGCGCGCCATTCGACGACGACGACCGAACCGACATCGTGGGCTTCTTCCAAAACTTCCGGCTGTTTGGGAACGAGCACGCCCATATCGATCAGCAGACCGCCATTGCGATATTCCGGCAGGCCGGTCAACGCGTCCTGTCCGGTGATCGCGATCCCCGCCGCCTGCAGCGGCTCGATCAGCGAATAGGCCAACCACTGGGACAGCTTATGGAACGGCACCAGGCCACCGGTCGGGTCCGCCGCCGAAACCGCCGGATGGCGCCACACATCGCCGAGGTTTTCTCCATCGACGACGATCCGACCGGGCCAGATCGGACCCAGACCTTGCAAAATCGCGGCGAGGATCACCTCCGCCGGCAGGGTCCCGTCGGGCGCCTGCGCCGCCAGATAGTCGAAAAGATTGCCGACCCGCGGCCGATCGCGACCGAACATGCCGGGCCGCGCCTCGAGCGCCGCGCCGAGCCGCCGCAGAAGTCCGGCCCGGCCGTCCAGACCGACAAGCGGATTGCCCGCATCGACCTGGAAGCCGCGCGCGATGTCTTCGGCACCGAAGTGCCCAAGTGCCGCCGCGTCGGCGCGGTAGAGGTTCCCCGGATCGGCCGATAACCGGCCGGCGGCGAAGAGATCGAAGCTCGCCACGGCCAGGCCCTCCGAACGGGCATAGCTGTCTCCCGTGTCCGCCTCCCGATAGCGCCATTCGGCGCCGGCGCCGGCGTCGAGGAGGACGCTGGTAACGACGAGGTCGAATTTCACGCGGGCGGTCTCGTCGGCACTGGCCGATTCGATTTCGCCGGCGATACGCGACCATCGATCGACACCGCCGGCGGTGAAGTGGCGCCACCGGCTGTGCGGCGGCACGTCGAGATCGGGATAGGCCAGCCGCGTGGTTTCAGCGACGTAGGCCGCCGTCGCCGCCATTCGCGTCGGATCGATGTCGAAGAAATCCAGCTCGCCCCTGAGCCCGGTTCGAAGAATGGCGTCACAGCGCTGACGAACCGCGGCGGCTGAGCGCAGCCACGCGACGGTGTCCCGATTGCCCTCGACCACCTTAGTAATCGCTGAGCGCCCGTCCCTTGACGGCGGCGAGGTCGCCGGCGTCTGGCGCGCCGCCGTCGCTGTAGTACCCGGCCGCCTTCTTGGCGTCCATCTCGACGATCGCATCGGGCGGGATGCGATCCTCGGGAATCGGAACCTGCTCGACGATTTCGATGCCCTGGCCGACGATTGCGTCGTACTTCATGTTGCTCATCGAGACGAAGCGGTCGATGCGCGCGATGCCCAGCCAGTGCATGACATCGGGCATGAGTTGCTGGAAGCGCATATCCTGAACGCCGGCCACGCATTCGGTGCGCTCGAAATAGGCCTCGGCCCGATCGCCCAGAACCTGACGCTTGCGCGCGTTGTAGACCAGGAACTTGGTCACCTCGCCAAGCGCCCGGCCTTCCTTGCGGTTATAGACGACGAGCCCGACCCCGCCGGCCTGCGCGGTTTCGACGCACACCTCCATGCCGTGAACCAGATAAGGCCGGCAGGTGCAGATATCGGAGCCAAAGACATCCGACCCGTTGCATTCGTCGTGGACGCGGCAGGCGAGTTTGCTGCTTGCGCTCGAAAGGTTCGCGATATCGCCGAAGCAATAGACCGTGATGCCGCCGATCGGCGGCAGGAAGACGTGCAGATCGGGCCGCGTGACCAGGTCCGGGAACATGCCGCCAGTCTGCTCGAACAGCGTCCGCCTGAGCTCCGTTTCCTCGATGCCGAATCGCCGCGCCACCCCAGGTAGATGCCACACCGGCTCGACCGCGATCTTGGTCGCGGTGACGTCGCCCGACTCGGTCAGGATACGGCCGTCCGGGCTGAGCCGGCCGGCGCGGATCGTCTCGCGCATTTCAGGGAGGTTCAGCCGCCCCTTGGTGACGGCGATGGTCGGGCGAATGTCCCAGCCCTCGGCCCGCAACTCCGGGAAGGCCTCGGTCACGACATGCCCGTAGGGATCCAAAGACACGATCTTTTCGGGGTCGAACCATTGCGGGTGCGGTCCGATGGTGGCCGCCGGCGCGGTATTCGTCAGGTCGGAAATGTGATCGGCGCTCAAATCGCCGGCGGCGACGGCGAGTGCCCGATACAGGGCGTAGGAGCCGGCATGGGTTCCGATCACGTTGCGCCGGCCGGGATTAGTCACCGTGCCGATGATCGGGCCGCGTTCGCCCGCGCTCGGCGCCGCCCATGTGATCGGCGCCGATTTCGTTGCGCTGCCCGACGGATGCGACGTCAGCACAATGTGCTTGCGGGCTTTCGTTGTCTTGTTCATCGGTCAGGCCCTGGGACTTTCAAGCGCGGGGCCGACGGCCCCACAGTCTTTTCAGAATCGTCACATATAGCGCAGAACGGCGATGAAGTCCCTTGTAATCATCGTCGCCCGCCTTGGACCCTTCGGCGAAGACGCAGCCGGCGCCGGCTGAACACGACGATCTTCCATCGCGGTCGAGCAGATTATAAGCTGGCGCGAACCAATGACAGAGCACGGATCAATGGCCATCGAATCCGGCGCCGACATATCCGGCTACCATGCCCATGTCTATTACGAAGCGGCGACGCGGGAAGCGGCCGCCGAATTACGCAACGCCATCGAGGCGCGGTTCGATGTGCGTATGGGCCGATGGCACGATCGTCCCATCGGCCCCCACCCGATGTGGAGCTACCAAGTCGCCTTCGCTGCCGATCTGTTCGCCGACATCGTCCCCTGGCTGGCACTCAATCATGGCGAGCTGACGGTCTTCATCCATCCCGAGACCGGCGACGACATCGCCGACCACACCCGTCACGCCCTCTGGCTCGGCCGCCAGCGGGAGATCGATATCAGTGCGCTCGAATGAGCCCGCGGTCCGCCATGTCCTGAGCCCCGACCAACTCGATCAACGACGCCTCCGTCTGATCGATCATCGCTTCGGCGGAGAACATTTCAATGATCCGGGATCGACGCGCCGCAGAGAGACCGGCATCGAAGCCCTGCGTCAAGGCTCGATCGATGGCCCCCGCGCAGGCTTCCGGATCCCGTGATGGCACGACATGACCGAGCTCGCCAACGATATAACGGGCATCGCCGACATCGCTCGCCACGCAGCCAAGGCCGCACCGCATGGCCTCGGCGAGCACATTCGGAAACCCCTCGCTATGAACCGACGTCAGACACAGGGCGTCGAGCGCATTATAGATGTCGGTAATCCGGTCGTGACCGCTGGTGCACCAGATTACTTCCTCGCTCAGTCCATTGAGGTCGGCCAGCCGCGCGACTTCGGCGCCGGCTTTTCCGGGAGCATGGCCAACCACTGCAACGCGCAGGTCGGCTCGTTCGGCGGTCAGACGAGACACCGCTTTGAAGAACGTGCCGTGATCCTTCATTGGATCGAAGCGCGCGACGATTCCGATGACCGGCTGACCGCCTTGCACGCCCCAGTCCGACCGCTGCCGGGCCCGCCGATCGGGATCGATGACGAATCTCGACGGCTCGAATCCATTTCGCACCACCCGGCACTTCTCCGGCGTCGCACCGCGCCGTGCCATCCAATCATGAGCAGCCCGAGAATTGGCGATGATGAGATCGGGATGACGGATCAATCGCGTTTCGGCGAAGTCGATGAGCGCTCCGTAGGGGCCGTAGGAGAAGCCCGGCCGCTGTGAAACGCGGGCGCCCCACAGCAACCGGGACGGCGACCGCGACGGCATCGCGAGGGCAGCGGCGAAATTGGAAAACCCCAGGAAGCTGTAAACGATGTCCGGTCCGGTTTCGGCGATATGCGCGGAAAGTTTGCGCAACGGCCTGACGATATCGAAGGTGCCGCGCTTGTCCAAATCAACGGTGGTGATTCCGGACTGGCGCAGCTCGTCCTACATTTCGGCCCGCCGCGACATCGTCAACACGGTCACATCATGTCCGCGGCGATTAAGTTCGCATGCCAGCAGCGCGAGTTGACGTTGCGCGCCGCCGGTGGTGAGCTCGCGTATCAACAGCGCCACCTTCACCGATGAAGACCTCCGCTGGAGGATCGCCGGCATCGTCCGGGCACCAACGGTCGAGCCCCGAAATGGACGCTCGCACGCAGTCCGGTAAAGATGGTGCGCGACACCAATGGACACTGACCCCCAGTCGGCCGGCAGTTGATCTGCCTTTGGCTTCATGTTCCGTGAAGGATCCAACCTTGTCGAGCGCTGATAAGGAATGTGCGAGTTCGAGTCAACTTTTCAGCGGAATGGCGTGGCCAACTTCGATACTGTCGAGGCGTGTCGGGAAGCGCGCACCGACTTGCTTTTTTCGGGCTCTTGAGCGCCATGCGTTCATGTAGAATCAATTCCGTTGCGGTTTGGGCGAGACGGCCCACAAGGCCATTGAGATTGGATAATCGGGAACGAGAACGCGGTGGACAAGGTCGGTAGCATCAGATTCGAAAAGCCCGTCATCCACAACGGCTCGCTGGTGACGTCGGACCAGCAGGGACGGTTCTTTCTCAAGGCACAGCTGTTTCAAGATCCCAACAAGTCGAACTCGATGGCCGAGGAAGCCAAAATCTTCGAGCATCTTAACGAGACTGGGGCGGTGACCTGCCCCCGCCTCCACCACCGCGGATCGATGCCATTGTCGCAGATTCACCAGATGATGGGTGGATCGATCAGCGCCACCGACGGCACGCCGATCAATGACCCCTGCCCGTTCCTCATCCTGCAATTCATTCCCGAGGCCCGGGCCGTACGGCTCGTCGACCTACTGCTCGCGATCATCGAGCAAAAAAACCTGGGCGTTTACCACGGCGACCCGAAGCCCGAACATTGCCGCTTCGATCCGGCGACCGACATTCTCTACCTGGTAGACTACGATCAGGCCGAGTTGCTCGACGAAGACACGCGGTCCCTGAACAACCTCGATTTCCTCCACTGGTGCAACGAGTACGCCCGGCGCAAATATGAACTCGCTTCAATGTTTCATTATTTTCCCGGCATCGATCTTGATCACCACGCCCTGGCCTTGTTCCGCGACGGCGCCCTCGACATCGGTGGAAGTTCGCTGTTGCAAGGTCAGCAAACGACTCTCGGGCAGAGCGGTGTTTATCACCGCATTGCCGAAACTGACGTTGTCGCCGACGGCGAACGCGATCTCGAAGCCCGCCGCCCGCTGCTTGATACGATTCCCTTTCGTGATGGCGAGCGCGTTCTCGACGTCGGCTGCAATACGGGGCTGTTGTCGCGCTATCTCTTTGACCGCGGATGCCGCGTCACCGGTATCGAATTGGATACGCACGCCGTAAATGCCGCCCGCATCATCAGCAATATCGCGCACAAGCCGATCGAATTTCGTGCCCTCGATCTCGATAAGTCGCCGATCCCCGGCAGCTTCGATACCATTATGCTGTTCTCGGTCCTGCATCACACCCAGGACCCGCCCGGCAACGCCAAGAAGCTCGCCGCCGCCTGCCGCCGTTTCATTATCGAATGCCGCCTCGTCGAAACCGGCGCCAAGCCGATTGGCGACGCATGGCATACGACGTCGAAATGGCAATTCGGTACGGTCGAGGAAATGTCGGCTTTCCTCGAGACCCTGTTCCCGGGCTTCCGATTGAGCCGCAATTACGGACAAGGCGACCGCGGGCGCTACGTGCTCGAATTCCTCAATGAGCGCGCGCCAATAGCGGTCGGCGGCGCGGACGGCGAACCGGCCACCGACGAGGAGCGCGCCCGAATCCTCGACCGCCAGGGTTGCCATGACGATGCGGCCGAGGCGTGGCGGCGTGCCGTCGACCGGCGGCCCGATGACCTCAAGCTTCGCTTTTCTTACGCCCTCGCCCTCGGCCGGGCGAAGCGGCGGCACGATTCGATCGCCGAGTACGAACGCATCCTCGAGCGCGAGCCCGCCTACATTCCGGCGCTGATCAATCTCGCCGACTTGGTCGCACAGGAGGGGCAGCAGCAGCGGTCGATCGAGATCTACGAGCGCGCCCTCGAGGTCAAACCGGACCTCGCCGCCGTGCACAGCAATCTCGGCAATATATACAAGGGCATGGGCCGCGCCGAAGAAAGCCTCGCCCACTACCGGCGGGCGGTCGAAATCGATCCGGCCTTTAGCCATGGCCAGAGCAACCTGCTCTTCGCCTCCCACTACGTGCCCGCCGTCGAGCCGCTGGACCTCTACCAGGAGCATGTCCAACGCGGGCGGATCATCGCCGGCGGGGCCGAGGTCCCGGCCGCGCCGGCGTGCGACCGGACGGTCGACCGCCCGTTGCGCGTCGGCTACCTGTCGCCCGATTTCCGTACCCACCCGGTCGGCTTTTTCATCGAGCCGATACTCGCCCATCACGACACCAAGAGAGTGACGACGTTCGCCTACCACAATTCAGGGTCACCCGACGAGACGACGGCGCGCCTCAAGAACATGGTTGCCGAGTGGCGCGACGTTCGCCCGCTCGGCGACGCCGAATTGGTCGACCTGATTCGCGGCGACCGCATCGATATCCTGGTCGAGCTGTCCGGCCATACCGCCAACAATCGCCTGCCGGCGGTGGCGCAGCGTCCGGCGCCGGTCCAGGTCACCTATCTTGGCTATCCCGATACCACCGGGATCCCGGCCGTCGATTACCGCCTGACCGACCGCTGGGCCGATCCGCCCGGCGAGGCCGACGACTTGGCGACCGAGACCTTGGTCCGGCTGCCCGACGGGTTCCTCTGCTACCAACCGCCGGCCGATTTGCCCGACCTGGTCCCGCCGCCGGCGCGTACCGTCGGCCATGTCACCTTCGCCTCGTTCAATAACATCGCCAAGACCCATCCATTGGTCATCGAAGCGTGGGCAAGAATTCTCGATGCCGTGCCGGAAAGCCGGTTGCTGCTCAAATCGCGCGCCTTCGAAAACCTGGATATCCGTACCTATTTTTCCGAACAATTCACCGGTCATGGGATAAGCCTGGACCGCGTCGCCTTGGTCGGTGCGACTGCGACCATCTTCGAGCATCTCGCCCTCTACAACGAGGTCGACATCGCGCTCGATACCTTTCCCTATAACGGTACGACGACGACCTGCGAGGCCCTGGTCATGGGCGTCCCGGTCATCACCCTCGCCGGGCGGTCCCATGTCGGCCGAGTCGGCGTCAGCTTGCTGTCCAGCCGCGGCGTCACCGACACCATCGCGAGCGATACGAATGATTATGTTGCCCGCGCCATCGAGCTGGCCGGCAATCTTGACCGGTTGGCGCAGCGGCGCCAGACGCTGCGCCGCGATTTCATGGCCGCCCCGGCATCCGATCCGGCGCGTTTCACCCGCGGTCTCGAAGCGGCGTACACGGCGATGTGGCGCCAGTTCTGCTCGCGGCCGCGATAGAGGGCTGCAAGCGCCGCCCTGCGGTCATGATTTGGTCGCCGCGACGATCAATGCCGAGTGACCAAATTCCACCCTGCCGTCGGGCAGGACGAAAGGCTGTAGCTCTTGCCGGGCGGCGCAAAGCAATTCGGCGTACTGTCGATCGTCGATCAGATTGGCAAGGGTCCAACCTCGGATGTCGGTATGGACCCAAGCATCTATCGACGGGAACCTTGCGCGGCCGTCGCGGGCGCCGACGGTCGGCCCCGTGATCCCGGCGTCCGCGAACAAGCGTCGCAACGATTCGCTGTCGCCCAGTTGGTATGGGGCCCGCAGCTCATCCGCGATCGAATCGCCAAACAGCCGCTGGAGCAGCTCCGTCATCGCGGCATAACCCGGGGTACGGTCGAGTGCATCCCAGACCGCTACAGCAATCCTGCCTCCGGGTCGCGACACGCGCCACATTTCCCGTAACGCGGCAATGCGATCCTCGAAGAACATGAGACCGAACTGGCTGATCACGGCATCGAACGTACAGTCAGGGAACGGCATCTCTTCGGCCCGGCCCAACCGCCATTCGATCCGCGGCGATACCCGAGCGGCCACGGTTAGCATGCCCGGGTTGCGATCCAAGCCGACAACGGTACCACCGGGCCCAACCCGCGTGGCGGCTTCGCGCGCGAGCACGCCCGTACCGCAGGCAATGTCGAGGACGCGGTCGTTTGGTTCAAGAAAAGCGGCGTCGGATACCGGCCCCGCCCATTCCGAGAAGAGCGCCGGCACAAAGAACTCTTGATAGATATCGGCCCCATCGTGCGTCACTTGTCCTGCAGGCCTGGCTTCCATGATTGCCTCCGTTTCCATTAGTGTCACCGACGGCATTTACCGCCGATTTGTGCCCGATCTTGCGGCGGTCCAACCGATGGCCGATAGTCCACAAAATGTACTTCCGAAGGAAAGGCCACTCTTCTACCATTGCCGCTGCCAGGAGGTTGCCATGAAGAGCTATGGACAGTTCTGCCCGGTAGCGAAGGCGGCCGAGTTGTTCTGTGAACGTTGGACGCCGCTGATCATTCGGGACCTCGCCGCCGGCGCCACCCGATTTTCAGAGCTTCGTCGTGGTGTCCCCTTGATGTCGCCGACTCTCCTCTCGCGCCGCCTCAAGCAGCTCGAAGCCGAGGGCGTCGTCGAGCGGCGCCAGGCGCCGCGGGGACGCGGCCGGACCTATCATCTGACTCCCATGGGCGAAGATTTTGTCCCGATGATCGTGGCATTGGGCACATGGGGGCAGCGCTGGTCGCGGCGGCAACTCGCCGAAAACGAAATCGACCTCGGTCTGTTGATCTGGTCCCTGGAGAGGAGCGTCAAGGCAACAGTATTCGGTGGTGGCCGCACGGTCGTGCGCCTGCACTTCACCGACCAGCCATCGGGGAAGGACGTCTGGTGGTTCGTCAATCACGATGAGGCCTGCGAGCTTTGCCTCGAGGACCCCGGGTTCGATGTCGATTTGTACCTAACCTGTACCCTGCCGGACATGATTCGAATCGTGCGCGGCGACCTTTCACTGACGCGGGCACTAGCGTCCGAAAGATTGGAGGCGATCGGTCCGGCACGTGTACGGAAACGGTTGCGTGCTTGGCTCAATCTGAGCCCGCTCGTCCAAGTCAGATCAAAACGGAGGGAAGGCGCCGTCCCTTAGCCCGGCCACGGCCGTGAAGTCGATGCGGTCCCGGTCCGATAGATCGCGCCACGGTGCTCCTGATCGCAATATCCAAAAGGTGCCATTCAACACCCGCCGGTCATCAACACGGGGAATGCCGCGAGAGTTGGCGGGCAAAACGGTTCGGATAATCGACCACTCAAGGTCGGTCATTTCATAGCGCATGATTCGACGCTCCTGCGAGCTCGAATCACAATTGCACTTTCAGCGGCAATGCTGCTCTGAATTTCCGATGTTGGGAGCGTAGCGGAAGTCGTGCAACCGGCTTCAATACGGGGAAATGTGTGAAGGGTTGTCGGACACCTGTCGTTGACGGACGTCGTCACGTGTTCCGACGGCAGGTGTCGGGCAAGCCTCGTATGACCCAAAACGGTCTTCAAGGTCGGCCGAGGAGCGTCGATCTAAGTTGATCCGAAGCCTCCATCACGGCGTCTGAGCTAGACATTTCATTCGTATTCTCGTATCCCGACTTCTAGTTCGGATGGACGTAGCGCATTAATCTTGTCGAATGGTGGAGCGCCATGAACTGGGCCATTAGAGTTGTCACTGCTTCCGCGCTGACACTTTGCTCGCTTGCGGCACAAGCGAGTGAGATCACGATCTTCACGGCGAAGAAGATCATCACCATGGAGGAATCACTGCCCGAGGCAACGGCAGTTGCTGTCACTAAAGGAAAAATTGTTTCAGTCGGCTCGCTCGAATCCTTGAATTCTTACGTCGAAACGCAGGGTGCGACCGTTGACCGGCAGTTCGAATCGAAAATCCTCATGCCGGGCTTTATCGATCCGCACATTCACCCAAGTCTGCCCGCCGTTCTGACACAGTTCGCGTTTCTGGCACCCGAAGATTGGGAGTTGCCGACGGGCGATTTCCCTGGCGCCGTAACCCATGACGCGTACATTGAGCGACTGACGGACCTCGTGGCAGCCCATGTGGCAGGGGGTCACGATCCCTCAGTTCCGTTTGTGGCTTGGGGCTATCACCCCCTCTGGCATGGAGAAGTTAAACGACCGCTTCTCAACGCGTTGTTTCCCGATACTCCGGTTATGTTATGGCACCGCTCTTTTCACGAGATTATTGGAAATGACGCGGCTTTTGAACTTTTGGGAATTACCGAAGCGGACGCTGAGACCTATCCGCATGAGGCTAACTGGCCAAACGGGCATTTCTGGGAGAATGGTGCAAAGACTATAGTACCCAAAATGCCGTTTCTATTCGCCCCCGACCGCTATGGCAAAGGCATGGAGAACTTCTATGCGATGCTGAGACAAGGCGGCGTTACATCGGCCATGGATATGGGCATCGGAATTTTCGGTGATCCCGAAGGTGAAATCGCTCTCATCAAGGCCACTGCAGAACGCCTGAAACCCTCGACCAGGCTTGTATTGACGCCCATCATCACCGACTTTCTTGCACGAGGCAAAACGCCGGCCCAAGCATTAGATGAGATTAGGCGCTGGACTACCGCTAGCAACGACCTTGTCATGTTTGATAGCCATTTCAAATTGATGATGGATGGCGCGATTTTTTCCGGGCTCGCCCAGTACGACTTCCCCGGCTACAAGGATGGCCATGAAGGTCTTTGGATGGCCCCCCTTGAGGTGACGGAGGAGTGGGCACGCTTTTTCTGGAATAGGGGATTCCAGATCCACGCCCACACGAACGGAGACAAATCCGCAGCGGCCCTCATCACAATGGTTAGGCGACTTCTGGCCGATCAACCGCGATTCGATCACCGAACGACACTGGAGCATTTCGCCTTCGCCCATGAAGACCAATTGCGCCAAATGGCGGCGCTCGGAATTTCGGTTTCGGCCAACCCCTATTACCAACACATTCTGGCCGATGCCTATGCTGAAAACTGGCTGAACGAAGACATTGCCCGATATATGGTGCCCCTGGGTGCGGCCCTTCGACATGGAATTGTCGCCGCCCTCCATTCTGACAACCCGATGGCGCCGTTGAGTCCCCTAAAGCTGGTCGAAACAGCCGTGAATCGGACCACCATCAACGGGCAAAAGAACGCCGCGATGGAGCGGATTTCGGTTCATCAAGCGCTTCGGGCGGTCACCATCGATGCTGCCTGGATTATGCGCTGGGAAGACCGAATCGGCTCGATTCGGGCCGGCAAATTCGCTGACTTTGTTGTGCTAGAGGACGACCCCTACTCCGTTGCCCCGGACGAAATAGCAGAAATCCCAGTCTGGGGAACGGTGTTTGAGGGGAAGGTGTTTCCCTCAGACTGAATGATAATACGAACTACTGTCTCTGGCTGTTAAAGAAGTTGGAGTCTGGTCGTTTTGAATGTCGGCTCATGGCTAATCCCGGACTCATCACACTGCCGCGCGGAGAGTCCGGTTTCGGGGGTGAGGCGGGAGCTATAACCGAATCTTGGTGATGGCGTGATGTAGAGGCGGCGTATCCTGGCGATGTTGAGGTCGCCGATTTCCAAGAAGGAAGGATACGCCATGTACGAAGATAGAGTTGTTTCGTTTTCCCATCCAGGTGAGATTTC